>NZ_JVEL01000220.1:0-22569 GCF_001076875.1 Serratia sp. 506_PEND | reverse complement strand
CGCCGCGCTGATCGCCGGTAAGGTTGCCGGTCTGTCGAGATGCACCCGTCCTTACCTGCGACCGGTCGCGCCTATCTGTGTGGCCTGGCGGTCACCGACAACCCGGCGAGCTTCGGCACCGAGATGTTGAAGTTCTGCGCAGGGCAAGAGGTTAACCCGCTGGCCTCCCGCAAAGAGTCACCGGAGATCTTATTCTCGGCAGCCCGTGAAGTTCAGATGGATTTTGAAGAGATGAGCGATCCGACCAGCGAAAGCGGGAAGAACTTCTTCACCAGCATCATGAATTTGCTCACCGGTAATACCCGGCAATTCACCCAGGATGCCAGCGAACTGCGCCAGGCGGTAACGCTCATTGCCGAAAAGCAGCGTGACACCCTCGACAAGCTGGAGAAATACAGCGCGCTGGAGCAGAAGCACGGCAAATTGCAGCAGGATTTCACCACGTTGCAGAGCGATTTTGACACGCTGAAAGGCCAGCTTGACGCCCAGCCGAACAATTACACCCAGCGTCCGCCGGCGATTGGCGGTGACGATAAATCGAATGCCGAGTTAGCCGACTGCTAACAGCGCAATAACCAACAGCAGGATAAGTCTATGACAATGCGAAACGAAACCCGTGAGTTGTGGGACAAATATATCGCACGCCAGGTAGAGCTGAACGGTGTGACCGTCGGCGCCGTGACCAAAGGGTTCAATCTTGCCCCTTCCGTCGCGCAGACACTGGAAGATAAAACGCAACAGTCCGACGAATTTTTGAAGAAGATCAACATCGTTGGTGTTCCTGAGCAGGAAGGTGAAAAAATCGGCCTGGGCATTAATGGCCCGCTGGCGTCTACCAACGACTCCACCACGGATCGCCGTGTTCCGCGTTCTGTTCACACGCTGGAAAATAACAAATATCGCTGTGAGAAGACCAACACCGATACGTTTATCAGCTATGCGCAATTGGACATGTGGGCGAAGTTCAAGGACTTCCAGACCCGTATCACCAACCAGATCATCAAGCGACGGGCATTGGATCGCATCACCGTCGGTTTTAACGGTACAAGCCGCGCGGATAAATCGGATCTGAACGCCAATCCACTGCTGCAAGATGTGAATATTGGTTGGTTGCAGCAGTACCGTCTGCATGCGCCGCAGCGCGTGATGAAGGATGTCACGATCACCAGCCGTGACGACGAAAACAAGGTCGTTGCCAAAGGCATGTACGGCAACGTCGACTCCCTGGTTTATGACGCCAAAAACAACCTGCTGGATGAGTGGAATAAGCGCTCGACCGAGCTGGTTGTTATCTGCGGCGGCAACATCGTGACCAGTAAAGAGTTTTCGATCCTGAATGCCATCAGTGCCAGCAACCCAAACTCGGAAGCATTGGCCGGGCAGCTGCTGGTTGCCAGTAAGAAAATTGCCGGCCTGGACAGCTACATCGCGCCGTTCTTCCCGGATGGGACGCTGTTTATTACGCCGTTCCAGAACCTCTCCATCTACTTCATGGATGACAAACATCGCCGCATGATCCGCGAGGAACCGCATTACAACCGCGTGGCGACCTATGAATCGTCCAACGATGCCTATGTCGTTGAAGACTACGGTTTTGGTTGCCTGGTTGAGGGGATCACTTTCGCCAAAGCTGAAACCGGCGGCGGTGCATAAGTCAGGCTTACAGCCGGGGCATCCGCCCCGGCCATCAGGGGGCAAACATCATGCTGACTCCAGCACAACGACATTTTCAAGAAACCATGGCAGCCCGCCGTGGCGAACAAAACACCTTCGGTGACTTCACCGCTTACGAGCAGATGCTGCACCGGCTGCGCATCGATAAGGTGAAGCTCCAAAATATCCAGTCGGATACAGCCAAGGGCGCCGTCAAGCGCAACCTGATCGCCGGTTATCAGGGCTGGGTGGATGGCGCGCTAAACGCGGATACCGGCCAGGCTGATGACGTGCTGACCACCGTCATGATCTGGAATATCGATGCCGGCAACATCGAGGAAGCCTTGCGTATTGGCGAGTACGTCTTGCGCCACGGTTTGTCGATGCCTGACCAGTACAAACGCACCACGGCGACCGCCCTCGTTGACGAGATTTGTGATCCGATCCTGACGGCCTTCAGCCGTGATCCGCGTATCGCACCAGTAGATCAGGCGCTGCTGCTGCGCCTGGACGCCATGACGACGGACGAAGATATGCCGGATCAGGTGCGCGCCAAGCTGTTCAAGGCCATCGGCTATTGCCAGCGCTTGCAGCCGGCGACCAGTGAATCGGCGCTCGCCTACCTTCAGCAAGCCATTACCTTGTTCAACGGGATCGGCGTGAAGCGCGACATCGAAAACCTGATGCGTGCCATCAAGAAAGGCGCCAGCACTGACGGACAAAGCGACGGCGGCACCGGCGGTGATGCTGATAACGCGGGCGGCGCCGGTTCATCAGATGCCAATGCCGGCCCTGACGGCGGCACGGGTAATGCTTCGCAGAACCCGGAGACAACGAAGAAACCCGCAGCACCGAAGAAACCCGCGCCGCCGAAAAAGCCGGCAGCAGCGCAAAAGCCAGCGGCCTCGACCAGGGCGCGCGCCGGCAACCAGAATTCACGCTCGGTGAAAACCAAGCAGTAACCCAATGTGCCCCCGCGCACCCAGGCGGCACGACGTGGCAGCATCAGCTTTGCTGTTTACCGCCACGTCGTCCACCGCCTGACCTATCAGGAGGCCGCGATGAGTCTCGTTGCGCCCAAAGAAATTAACCCGATTGAGGGAGACGCACCCGACCTTGACGACGGCGGCGCCCTGGTCAAGTCCGGGGCGTTTTGGCCGGAGATCACCCTGCGCGATCTGCGTACCAGCATGCGCATTAACGGCAAGGTGACAACCGATCGGTTGATGCATGCCGCCACGGAAGCTGTTTTGCACACCAACGACCAGCTGAAGGAATACCGGCTTGACCAGGAAAAACAAGGGAATGCCTCACTAAAGGACGTGCCGTCAGAGTCTATCAACGACGAATCGACGTTGGTCTATCGCTATCGTCGCGCGGTGTACAGCATCACCAAGGCATCACTGACTGAGCGCTATCGCGATATTGACACCACCCGCGACGGCGAGAAGCACGCGGAGGCGCTCAGCACGCAGATCGACATGCTGTGGCGCGATGCGCGTTGGGCTATCCGCGACATTCTCGGTGAGGATCGCGGCCTGGCGGAGTTGGTCTGATGGAGGTCAAGGCGTTGCAGGGCGATACCGTTGATCAACTGTGTTACCGCTATTACGGCAAAACACAGGGGGTGACTGAGGCGGTATTGGAGGCGAACCCAGGTCTGTGCGAAGGCGGGCCGTTTCTGGCCGCCGGTCAGGTGATTACGTTGCCTGACATCGCCAGGCAGGCGCGTGAGGACATCGTTCAGTTATGGGATTGAATTGTAAGGGGTTGACATGGCAGAGCCATTAACCATCAGCACCGGCGTAGCGACGAGTGCCGTCACCGGGATCGCGATAGCGGGCATGGTGCCAGGTGCTGACCCCGGCGTCATGATCGGTGCGTTTGCTGGTGCCGTCATATTCGTATTGTCGGCGGCGGATTTTCCCTTGTGGAAGCGGGCCATGTTGTTCGTGGTGTCCATGCTGGTCGGCATGTATGCCGCAGAGCTGAGCGCCTCGATAGTCGCATCGCTGCTGACTACGTTGTTGCGTGAGTCCATCACGGTACAAAAGCCCGTCGGCGCCGTGCTGGCCGCTGCCGCGGCGGTGCGCATTCTGATGATGTTCAGCGCCAGGCCAAGTAGCAACGGATCCATATTCGACCGCTTTCGCGGTGGGGGTGAGAAGTGAGCTATCAGACAGTTCTGTTAAGTATCAATGCCGTAGCCTGCGGACTGATTGCTGTCAGGCTGCTGATGTACCGCCGCCAGGGGGCTGCCTATCGGTTCGCCGGCGCCGGGTTCGCTTATGCGCTGATCGTTGCCTGCGCCGCTGTCGTGATCCGCGTGGTGACCGGGCATTACCTGTTTGCTGATTGGGCGGAGACGCTGATCAATCTGACGTTATGCGCTGCCGTTTACACCGCCCGCGGCAATGTGATGCACCTGTTTCGGAGGAAGGTCGATGACTAATTTCTGCTTCAGCCCGCGCAGCGAAAACAATCTGTGCGGCGTTAACCCTGACTTGGTGCGTGTTGTGCGCCGTGCGCTGGCCTTGTCCGATGTCGATTTCGGCATCACTGAGGGGTTACGTACGCCAGAACGGCAGCGCCAGCTGGTTGCCGCCGGTAAGTCGCAGACGCAAAACAGCCGGCATCTGACCGGCCATGCGGTAGATGTTTTCGCCTACCCGACGCCAGCAGGCTCCTGGGAGTGGAAGTATTACTCACAGATTTCAGCCGCGTTTAAGCAGGCGGCCGCCGAGCTCAATATCCCGATCGAGTGGGGCGGCGACTGGAAGACGCTGAAAGATGGGCCGCATTTCCAGTTACCGCACCGGGACTACCCCGCATGACGAATGCCTTGGCGATGCTCAAGAACGGCGGGCTACTGGCGTTGCTGCTTAGCACCCTGTGCCTGATGGGTTACAGCTCGCTCCTGTCGCACCGGCTGGAGTCCGCGCGCCAGCAGGCCGCGGAGCTGCAAAAAAGCCTGGCACAGCAGGCCGGGCTGATTGCCACCCTGCAAACGCAGGATGCGCAGAACCGCGCGCTGATGGCGGCGCAGCAGCAGCAGGAGCAGCAACTGCGGGAACAGAGCGATGAATATCAGAGGAAATACCGTGAGGCAATCAAAGGTAATCGCTGCGCTGCTGAGCGCATGCCTGATGCTGTGCTTGAGCTCCTGCGCCCAGCCGTCGGCACCGGCGCCGCAGGTGGTGCAGCTGCTGCCCCCTGAGTCCGTGTTTACCGCCTGCGCGCAACCGAGTCTTCAGGGTGACACCTGGGGTGATGCGGTGAGTTATACGCTGGCGCTCAAGGCGGCATTAGACATTTGCGCCGTACGGGTGCAGACGTTGATCGAGTGGCGGCAACGCCAGCAAGGGGGAAAGGGTGCATAAACCGTTCGAATGTGAGTTTGTCGCCGAGATTGGATTAACGGGCAATGCGCGGGGCCGCCGGCAGTGGTTCACCGGCAAGCCGATTATGCAGGTCGAAGTGGTGCAGGAAGTGAAGACAGTTGTCGGCACCCAGGTGACCGGCCGCCGGTATAAAACCATCTGGCGAGATGCCACCTTGAGCGAATCTTTCCAGATACAGCATCGCGTGGGGTTGATGGTGAAGCCAGACGATGAAACGCATGAGGTCAAGCGACCAGCACCGCCAACGCCGCCGCCACGTCCCCACGCCGTGAATGAGAAGGCCAAGGAGTCACCATGCTGAAAGCCAAATTGATGCGCGACATCATCACGGAGTTTCACCCGTGGTTTAAGACGAATCCCGACGCGCTGGAGGTGTATGTCACTCGCGGCAAAGTGATCGCCACCGGTACGCCGTCCATGTCGTTCATGTATCAGTACGAGCTGAACGTGCTGGCAATGGATTTTCCGGGGGATTTGGACAGGTTGACGCTCCCCATCTTGAGCTGGGCTCGTCAGCATCAGCCCGATCTGCTGTTTAACCCGGAACGGCGCCGCGATGGCATTGATTTTGATGCCGACATTCTTAACGACGACACCATCGACGTGTTGTATGTCATCAAGGCCACCGAACGGGTGATTGTGGCGATGGAAGAGGGGGAGTTGGTGATTGAGCATCTGGCCGAGCCGCCGGTTTACCCGGAGATCCTGAAAGCATGGGATGTGCTGGTGACGGGGCCAACGGATGAGTTTCATCTGCAAAGAAAAGGGAAGGCGTTGAATGTCCAGTGATAACGCGCTGTTCATGCAGTTGGAGCAGGAGCTACAGCGCCTGGTATCCACGGCCAAACCCAGCTACCGGCGCAGCATGGCGCGCAAGTTGTCGCGTGTTATCCAGCTGGATCAACAAAAACGCATTCGCAGCCAGAAAAACCCCGACGGCTCGGCCTATGTCGCCCGCCGGCGCAAAGTGTTACGCGCACAGCTGGGGATCCGTTTTGTATGGAAGGGCGAGGAGCGCGTATTGAAGAACTGGCGCGCCACGCGCGGCCGTGGCGGGCGGATGATCACCGGGCATGATGAAGAACGCGGCGCGGTGCGCTCTTTCTACCGCAAGGACATTGAGCGCTATCTCTCGATTGACCGCAGCGAGACCCGCAAGACAAGCCGGCGCGACTACCCCATGTTTCGGCGGCTGCGTGCGGCGCGATACCTGCGGGCAACCGCAACGCCGTCGGCCGCGGTGGTGGGGTTTCAGGGGCGTGCGGCGGCCATTGCTCGCCAGCATCAGTACGGCCTGACAGGCAGCATCAACGAATTGGCAAAGGTTCGTTATCCGAAACGCGAGCTGCTGGGGCTGTCGCCGCATGAACGTATGACGCTTATCGATGTGATTTACCGTGATTTGTTGGAGGGGCTATGACCATTGCCGAATTGTACCGGCTGCTGTGTAACCTGGTGCGCACGGGGGTAGTGGCGGAGGTTGATCTCACCGCGCAGCGTTGTCGGGTGACCTCGGGGCAATTGTCTACGACCTGGCTCCCCTGGTTAACGCATCGGGCGGGGCGGTCGCGCACCTGGTGGGCACCCTCGGTGGGGGAGCAGGTTGTTCTCCTGGCGATCGGGGGAGAGCTCAGCACGGCTTTCGTGCTGCCGGCGTTGTACAGCGATGCATCGCCGGCGCCGTCGGCATCGGCGGATGCCTGGCACGTGACCTTCCCTGATGGCGCCATTATCGAATACGAGCCGGACACCGGCGCAATGTCTGTGACGGGCGTCAAAAGCGCGACTATCCAGGCCAGCGACAGCATCAGCGCAGAGAGTCAGCAGGTCACCGTGAAGGCCTCGGTCAAGATTATGCTGGATACGCCAGAGGTGGAGTGTTCCAACCACCTGAGCGCCAAAACATTCAGCGTGACGGAAGGGGGCGAGATGTCCGGTGACATCACGCACAGCGGCGGCACGTTCTCCTCCAATGGGATCGTCGTCGATGACCACAAACACGGCGGCGTACAAACCGGCGGCGGCCAGACAGGAAAACCCGTATGAGCACAATGAAATATCTCGATATGGATATGCAGGCTGGCGACCGGCTGACCGACGGCCAGCAGTTGCGCCAGTCCATCCATGACATTTTGCTGACGCCGCTGGGTAGCCGGGTCATGCGGCGCCAATATGGCTCGGCTCTGTTCGCGCTGCTGGATAAGCCCAACAATCCGGCCATCGAGTTGCAGTTAATTTCTGCTGCCTGCATTGCGCTGTATCAGTGGGAGCCGCGCTTGACGCCGACGCAAATCACTGTGAGCCCGGCAGGCGAGAGCGGAAGGCGGTTGATTGTGACCGGCCAGCAGAAAGAGGCCATGACCGTCTTTACTACGGAGGTGCCCTTGTCATGAGCGGAACCATTGATCTGTCGCAACTGCCACCGCCGGACGTGATCGAGACGGTGGATTTTGAGGTGCTGCTGAGCGACATCAAGCAATACCTGATCGCCTGCTTCCCGGAGGAAGAACAGCCGGCCGTACGCCGTGCACTGGCGCTGGAATCCAGCATGCTGAGCATCACCTGCCAGGCGCTGGCGTATCGGGAGATGTTGTTGCGCCAGCGGATCAATGAGGCGGCGCGCGCCAACATGCTGGCCTTTGCGCTGGGCACGGATTTGGAGCACCTGGCGGCGCTGTTCAACGTTGAACGCCTGACCATTGTACCGGAGGACGGCAGTACCACGCCGCCAACGCCGGCGGTGAAGGAGGCGGATAGTCAGCTGCGCCAGCGCGTCCCCCAGGCGATGGAGGGAATGAGCGTTGCCGGCCCCATGGCGGCCTATGAGTTTCATGCGCGCAGCGCTGACGGTCGGGTCGCCGATGCCAGCGCCATCAGTCCGGCGCCGGCAATGGTCACCATTTCTGTACTGTCTACCGAAGGGAACGGCACGGCAGATGATGCAGTGGTCGCCGCGGTCACCAAGGCGCTGAATGATGAAGAGGTGCGGCCGGTTGCCGATCGCGTCACCGTGCAAAGCGCGCAGGTGATTGAGTATCGGGTCGATGCCGTGGTGTACGTCTATCCGGGCCCGGAAATTGAGCCCATCTTGGAGGCCGCTGCGCAGAGCCTTAACCAGTACGCACGCGAACAGCGCCGATTGGGGCGCGACATCCGGCTATCGGCCATCTATGCCGCTTTGCATGTCGAGGGGATCCAGCGCGTGGAGCTGAAAAGCCCGCTTAAAGACATCGTTTTAGATCAGACGCAGGCGGGGTACTGCACCGAACAGCTGATTACTTTCGGGGGCTACGATGCGTAACAGCTTGTTGCCACCGCATGCAACGCCGTTGATGCAGCGCATCGAGCAGGCGTGCGAGAAGGCGACAACGTTGCCGGTGCCATTGCGCACGCTGTGGGATCCGGGTACGTGCCCGCCGGCATTGCTGCCTTACCTGGCCTGGGCGTTGTCGGTCGATCGTTGGGATGCCAGTTGGAGCACAGAGGCTAAACGCGATGCTATTCGGCAGGCCTATTTCATCCATCGCCACAAAGGCACCATTGCGGCGCTACGCCGGGCGGTCGAGCCGCTGGGCTATCTGATACAGGTGATCGAATGGTGGCAGGATGGCGAACAGCCCGGCACCTTCCGCGCCGATATTGGCGTACATGAGGAAGGGATCACGGAAGAGATGTATCAGGAATTGGAGCGGGTGATCGCCGATGCTAAACCGGTCAGCCGGCACCTGATAGGGCTGACGTTGATCCAGGACGTGCCCGGAACTCTGTATATCGGCGCCGCTGCCATCGACGGCGACGTCATCACGGTTTACCCCGGATAAGGAATGAACATGAGCAAATATAAGGCGATAGTGACAACCGCCGGGGCCGCAAAGATTGCCGCGGCATCCGCTGGCGGCAAGCAACTGAAAATTACACATATGGCGGTGGGTGACGGCAATGGCGTGTTGCCGACGCCAAACCCGGCGCAGACGAAGCTTATCAATGAGAAAGACCGCGCGCGGCTTAACACGCTGACGATCGATAAATCCATTGATAACCATATCATTGCCGAGCTTATTCTCCCGGCCAACGTTGGCGGGTTCTGGCTGCGGGAAATGGGACTCTATGACGATGCCGGCACGCTCATCGCCGTCAGTAACATGGCAGAAAGTTACAAGCCGAAACTGGAGGAAGGCAGCGGCCGCACGCAGACGCTGCGCATGGTGCTGATCGTCAGCAGCACCGAAGCTATCCAGATTATTGCCGGCGGCGATACTGTGCTGGCGACGCGCGATTTCGTCGACGATGCCATCAAGGCGCATGAGAAGACCCGCAACCACCCGGACGCCAGCACGACAGCGAAGGGCCTGGTACAGCTGAGCAGCGCGACAACCAGCAACGACGAGACCAAAGCCGCCACCCCAAAAGCGGTAAAAGATGTCAACGACGCCAGTGCCAAGAAAGCGGCCAACCTCTCAGATCTGACAGATAAAGCCGCTGCGCGCGGTAATCTTGCGCTGGGAACCGCGGCGACGAAGAACGTCGGCACAGGAAGCGGCAATGTGATGGAAGTAGGCACCGCTGGCTTGGGTGTTGGCCCTGTCGCTAAGGCCGACGCTTACAGCAACATTGCGCAGTTTTACCGTGTAGATGATAAAGCGTCGAATAAACCACCGATACAGTATACGTCCGCTGGTGTTGTCAGCTTACCCATTGATGGCGGGCCATCAACCGGATATCTGGCGATCAGTATCCAGGGTGATGCCTGGATAGGCCAATCAACTGTTGAAGCCAAAGGTGTGAATTGGACGCGTATTTTCACCGAAAAATCCCCGCCCACGGCTAATAACGTTAGCGCTGCTGACTGGCGAAACAACTTTGCCGCCAGGCTAGGGATCTCGCGTATATTGTCAGGAAACAACGGGCCCACTTCACCTGGCGTGTGGAGCGTTGAGAATAGCACTTGGGCTGGCACGACATGGGGTTCACTCATTTGTACGACGAACAGCAGCGACTTGTCGACAACGCCTGGCAATCAGAAGTTTCTTCATTACTTGCAAATTACACATGAGGCCGGCGGAAAAGCGGGTCTGCGCACTGCTATTAATGTTAATGGCACCTTCAGTGGTTGGAATCGCGTCTATACCACGGATTATAAACCCACCTCCTCAGATGTTGGGGCTGTACAGCAGGGCGGCGGAGCTAATCAGTCAAACAACAAGGTTTATATTGGTTGGGGTAATGATGGAATTCTTCGTTGTACAGTTGATAGTACAGACTTGGGGCAGATTTTTACTACAAAATCACCGCCCACTGCCGCAGAAACCAAGGCATATCCGATAACAGGCGGAAATCTGCGCGGTAGCCTAAATGCACTGGGTGGAGTTGGCACGCAAGGCGGCGCGTTCTTCATTCGAAATGCTGACGGCGTGCAGGTTGCCAGTATTTCAGCAAATAGTAACGGCTCAATCTCTATTTATTCTGACGTTACGGGGCGTTCATTCGGTATTGGTAGTGATGGCGGATTCTTTACGTCGAGTGGCGTTGGAATATCAGAGTCAGGCCAGCGTGTTTATAGCCCCAACAATCCACCTCCCAGCCAAACGGATAAATCGGTTAGCGGTGATGGGTGGTGGTATCGTGATTCGCGCACCGGGATTATTTTTCAGGGCGGTTTTACTTCTGGCTCCGCTGACCCCAACGGCGCAATTGACCGCATTCCGTTAAATATTGCCGTCCCCAACAGACTTCTGTTCGTTTCGACCATTATCAGGAACTATGCACAAGGCTATCAGACAACTTGGAACCCGCAAACGCGCAACCTATCTGGCGAGCGAAACGGTTTTGACTGGATTCACGGCTCGAATGAGCGTGAGGTTTATTGGATGGCTATAGGGTATTAATATGTCTAACTATTATTTCAGCAAAACCACCTGCGCTTTTTATCCCGTTGAGCTTTTGGAAGCCTACAAGGACGCCGGGACGCTTCCTGATGATGTTGTATCGGTGACGGATGCCGCATGCGAAAAATATACATGCCCCCCACCTGACGGAAAAACGCGCGGCGCTAACAATCGGGGCCAGCCTGAATGGGTAGACATGCCGGAGCCAAGCAAAGAAGATAGCATCCTCCTTGCGACAATGAAAAAGCAGCAGTTGATGACTGATGCCGAAGAGGCTATAGCGCTGCTATCACGCGCAGCAAAATATGACATCGCTACTGAAGAGGAAAAGATAAGACTGGAGGAGCTAGAAAAATACACTGTGTTACTGAGCCGAATAAATCCGGACGATGCACCAAAAATAGATTGGCCTCAGCCACCTGCATAAACAAAACCCCGCGAAGCAATCCGCGGGGTTTTTTCTTCTACTGCCGGCAATCATCGCTATTCCTGACTGTGCTGGCCATCGTCCTGCAGTACAGTCAAAAATGGCTGTACTCGATGCTTAACTGGGGATCATGCTCAGCAGATCATCGGCGGTGACATCGGCCAATCCTTCGCGAACGTCCTCGCTCACTTTTTTCAGCGACAGCGTGAACTCGATTTTTTTCGCCTTGCCATCGGCAAAAAATTCAGTCCGGGTTTCGGTGATGCTGTCGATAACAAACATGCCGTAGATGACGCCCGTACCTTCAATCAGCGGCCAGGGCCGGGCGGTGTAGGCCATGGTGCGCAACACTTCTAGCGATACGTCACCGCCAGTAACTTCGGGGTACAGAGAGCCGCTCAGCGTGATCGCATCTTCGCCGGCGCCAATATACTGCCAGGAAGCGGATCTGCCGATGCGCTCGTTGTTGACATGGCGAAAGCCAGACGTGCGCGCCAGTGACTGATAGGGGGCGCTTTGGAGCATGAACACGAACATGCCATAAACCATCATCATAGCTTTACTCCTTATCGCTCAGGCGGGAACGGCGGCGCGTGTCGTTTTCGCGCATCAGCTCCCGCAGTTTGTCTTTCACCAGCTCACCCAACGCCCGCTGATCGCTCATGTCCACGCCATGAAAATGCACTTCGAACGTGTAATTGTCGCGGCTGATCGCCTGGCGGTTGCTACCAAATGAGCGGTTAGGCGACTCTGGAATGAGCTTTAAGCCTGATGGCAGCACGTTGTCAGCCAAGCCAATCACTGAGCGTTTCAGACTGTCGAGCAAAGATGAGCGCTGAATCTGTAGGCGCGGTTCTTGATACAGTCCGTCAATAGCCGCTACTGGTGGCCGGTTTTTGAAGACGATATCGCCGAGTTTTTTCACGTCCGACGCGGATGTTTTTTCAGTCGATGCCGCATTAAGACCGCCGGCAGCGCCTTTTTTACTTTTTGTACCAGTGGCTCCGCCATAGACCTCAGAGCCGTAAACTTGTTTAGCCGTTTCGCCCGTCTTTTTTATCGCATCCTGTTTGGTCTCTTCGGCTTCTTTGGTTTTTTTGCCTGCCTGGGTGATGGCATTGACATCTTGCAGCAGCAGGTTGGCCTTGCCTGCGAGCTTCTTCGCATCGTCGGGGCTCATTGCTGCGATTGCCTGGCTGGCCGCGTCGGCGGCGCTAGGGATCACGCCGAGTTTTTCCAGTATCCAGCCTAACCCCTTGGCGATTTGCGCTATCGGCCACATCAGGCCGGATATAGCCATGCCGACCACCTTGCCGAAGGTTTCGCCGGCGGCGGTGCATTTCTCCAGTGATTCCTTGGATGTTTCGACGGGCTCAAACAAACTTTTGAACCAGTTCCACACCTTGCTGATGGCAGTGCCGATCACATCAAACAGCGGCGCCAGCGGCGCAAAGGCAGCAGAAAAGGCTTCCTTCAGCGGCGCCAATCCCTCCATCAGGCCGGTAAAGTAGCCGGCGAAAAAGGCCTTGATCGGCTCCCAATATTTCCAGATCAGCAGCCCAGCACCGACAATAGCCATAGCCAGTAGGCCGACAGGGCTTAGCAGCAGCGAGAAGCCGCCACCCAGCATCGTCAGGCCGGTGCGAGCGACGTTGAACAACATTCCGAAACCACCTGTCGCCAGCGTGCGCAGGCCATTACCCAGCGCTGCCAATGCTGCGCCCGGTTGAGTGAATGCAAATGTCAGCCCCTGACTTATCGCCAGCCCGCCACGTAACAACCCGACTTGCAGGCTATTGCCCAGCAACGCCACTCGGCTGCGCAGATTGCCCAGCGCTGTCATGCCGCCACGGAATACGCCGGGCCAATCTTTGATGCTGCGCCCAACGCCGGACAAAGAGGGGAGCAGCCGGCCAAGTGTACCGGTCAATCCTTTTGCCGAGGGGATAAGCGCACCCAAGCCACGGCCGCCGGTCAGCATGAAGAGACTGAGGCGCATCATGGCGAAGGGCACGATGATCGCCGCCGCCGCGAGCGCCAATGTTCCCAGAGCAACTGCCGCCGCACCTATGACCATGACGGTCAGCGTCAGCATTTTTGTTAATTTAGGGTTGGCCTTCATCCATTCACCCACGCGCATTAGCACCTGGGTGATATCTTGCACCAATGCGCGCAGCGGCTCGTCTACACTGGCCGCCATCTGGATCCGCAGAAACTCAAATGCAGATCCCATTTGCAGGATGTCACCGGGAAGGTTGTCTATTTTAGTTGTTGCGATATTACCGGCTTTACCGTCGCTGTTGCGGTTCATGTCGGCGCGTTCGCGCAGCTTGCCGCTGCCCGCCGCCTTGACAACCGCCGCCATCCCTTTTTGCGCCTCAATCCCCCAGAGGTCTTTACCAAGCTGAACTTGACTGACTTGGTTAAAGCGCCCCATTTTTTTACTGATATCTTCCATGATGCTGAGAACAGGGCGGATACTCCCGTCAGCATTTGCCACGCTTACACCAAGGGCGCTTAGCGCTGCTTTTGATGTCTTCTCGGTGAAAAGACGCGTCAGGCCTTGCGTTGATGTCCCCGCCATGGAGCCCTTGACCCCATCATCCGCCATTACGCCAAGCATGGCGGCGCCATCCTCCAGGGAGACGCCGATATTGCGGAAATTGGGGGCGGCATACTTCATCGCCTCGCCCAGTTGAGTGAGGTCGGTTGTGGCCTTGGTAAATGTCGCTGTCAGCACGTCACCGACATGGTTGGACTCTTTGGCAGTAAGCCCCATGGCCGAGCGAATGTCCGACATCAGGTCGGCAGAAAAACCCAATTCGACCCCGCTGGCGGACGCCAGACTCAGCACACCCGGCGTGGCCGACATGATGTCTGTAGGTGAGTCCCCCGCCTGCGCCAGGTATTTCTGTGCGGATGAAACCTGTGTTGTCGTAAACACCGTTGACGCGCCCAACTGCTCGGCTTGTTCGCGCAAGGCCTTCAGTTCTGGAGCGTTCTTATCCAGGCCAGCCAAAGCCTGCGTATCAGACATGCCGGCCGAAAAATCGAGACCCGGCTTCAAGAATCGGCCGACGCCGTAGAGCATGCCTCCGCCCGCCGCGATACCCGCCGCACCAGCGCCGGCGAGCTTGCCGCGTACTTCTTTCGCTCGAGCGACATTGGCTTGCATACGGGTCACCGCGCTGAGGCGGCGTTGTTGTTCGGCTAACTGACGGTTATAGCTTTCGGTTCGCCGGGTGATCTGTGCGGTGGCGCTGTCGCTTTGACGCACGGAGACGCCGTGGCGGTACATTTGAGCCGTGACGGCATTAAGTTTTTGCTTTTCTTTGTCGAGAGAACGCCCTAACCGGTCGCGTTCGAGGCGTGATGCCGCCAGTGCTTTGCGTTGCTCATCGGTCTGTTGCTTGAGCGGGCCAAACTCGGCCCGCAGGCTTTTCGCCTTGGCTTTGGCTGCTTCATAGGCCGCGGCGTTTTTGTTGATGGACGCGTTGAGGCGATCAAAGGTTTTTGCCTGGCCGCCCAAGTTCTTGATGCTGCCCTGGGTGGCTTTGATTTGAGAAGCGAGACCGGCCGCGCTGCGTTGCGCAGCGCTGACCGGCCCGGATAGCTTGTTGGCGGCGCTGAGCGCCACCCGAATATTGAGGTTGCGGTCTGTCATGATTCACTTCCGTTACGGACGGCCGCGCGCTCACGCCATTTCAGCAACTCAGGCACCGACATGGCGTCGTACTCCGACGGCGCCCAATGAAAGACGGTAGCTATGTCGGCGATGATTTCATCGGTCTCTACGCTTGGGCATCGAACGATGCGCTGTCCTCCGGCAGCATTTCCTGCGCCGAATTCGGTGCTAAAAAAGTGGCTACACCGGTCGCCAATTCAGAAAAGTCCTGAATATTCATTGAAGCGATTTCGACTTCGGTCAGGCGTGGTGAGGTGACACGCGGAAGGAGAGTGATCAGCGAATTGACATCACTGGTCATGACGTCATAGAGCTTCAGGCCGCGCAGGGCGCCTACTTGCTTCATGGTGTCGGTAATGGTGACTTCGGTGATCTCTTCGCCGCTGGTACGTTTGATGGCGACGGAAAGCGGGATAACTTTAGACATAGCGTCGGGCTCCGGTTGTGCCTGGCAATGGGCCGCCAGGCATGGATAAGTTTATTTAACGTTCGGTTAGTGGCCGATGTTCTTGCGGTGCTGCTCCAGCAGATCTTTTCCGTCGACCTTCCAAATCAGGTTGAGCAGGTCAACTTCAAAAACCTCTGAATTGTCGATCGTCACCTTGCAGTAGGCATTTTTCAGGGTGTACTTGTGCTGGGTGTTATCCCCGGACTTTGCCGATCCCCAATCCAGTTCGGTAAACCGCCCGCGCGTCTGGATCTCACAGGCCGTGGTTTGGCCGGTGGCATCATCGTAATACGACCCCGCGAAGCGCAGTTGCAGGCTGTCGAGCGTACCGCCGAAGGTTTTGAGCAGGCCAACTTCCAGACCGCCCATGGTGACATCCATGTCGAGCGCGCCGCCGTCCAACCCCATGAGAACGGCAACGGATCCTGGCATTCCTGCCCCCTGGTAATCCTCGGTTTTTAACGTGAGCTTCGGCACGGTAATTTCTTCAACCTGGCCGAGATACGTTTGACCGTCGATAAATACGTCAAACATAAAGAGTTTTTTAGGCATCCCCATGACGTTTACTCCTTATCCCTGCTGGTTGAAGACGGCGAAATATTCATCGGTGAAGGTCTGGGTCAACTCCAGATTCTCCAGCGGTGGCACCGGCGTGTATTTGTAGCGGATGTGCGCCTTACCGTCGCGCAGGTTCTCTTTCGGGTTGTCTGCCGGGTCGTACCAGCAGTCAAATCCGAGCAGCCGGCCAGCGGTGACCAACTGCTTACCTTTCCGGTTGATACCGTCCACGATGTCTTTGATCAGCGATGGCGTGAGCGTTTTATCGATGTAGGCAAAGTGCGCTTCAACGATCATGTCAGCCAGGATTTGCGCCGTGCGGGTGTAGACCTCAAAGAAGTAGGTCTGCGCATCACAGGTGCGGTTACCCCAGAAGCGGAAGCCGTCGCGTTTGATCAGCGTGGTCACGTTGTGGCTGTTGAGATCGTCCGCATCGGTGTCTTTCCCCTGGAGCGACCACCAGATGTCGGCAGAGATCCCCAGCACGCCATCCAGCGGCACGTTAGACAGCGACTTATGCCAGCCTTGCTCACTGTCAATTTTAGCGCGCAAGCCGAGGGCATAGGCGGTTGCCGGGACAACCTCGTTTTGTCCTGACTGGCTGCTATAGGCAATGAAGTCAGGAAAAATAATCATCAGCTCGCGTTGGCTGAATGTCTCGCGGTAGATTTTCACCTCCGCAATGGTTTTTTGGCCGTGCGCGCCGATGTAGGCAAACGCCCGGAGTTTTTCCGCGAATACGCCAAGTTGGGCCGCCACAGGCTCGGTATCCAGCCCAGGCGCGGCCAGAAGGCGAGGATGTGCGCCTGTGTGGGTTTCGGCCGTCAGTAGCGCATACAGACCGGTATAGCGCCCTTCATCGCTGACGCCCCCGATAACTAATTGGTCTTGCGTCTTATCGGCGTTCTTCGCTTCGGCGACGCGTACGACAACCACCTTCGGGCTGCACTGGTCAGAAATTGCTTTCAGCGTGGTGTACAGCGTGCCGGTTTTCCCTGCTTTTCCCAGCACGCTATTAACGCGAGTGATCATGGTTGGCGTGTCGAGCGGAAACGTAGCGGCATCAGCATCATCAGCAGTGCACACCACGCCGATCACAGAAGTATCAATATCGCGGATAAGCGTACCGAGTTCTGTGGTTTCGTTGACCGACGCGCCATGATGAAAAGCGGAAGCCGTTGCCATTGATAACAATGCGGACATGACTTTTACCTCATGGGTTAAACATGCTGCCATAGTGGGTTAGCCATTGATAAAAATCATGTCGTTAGGCTTGTCGCAGGCACGGGAGAAGTTGAGCGCGTTGTTTACGTGCGCGCACGCGACAATCCTGTAAAAAACAGCGAATAAGGTGCGGGCATGGAATTTATCGACAAATTGCTCACTGACGATTATGTCAGGCGTCCAGGGTTTGATTTACTTATCGGCGGGGAAACGGTCACGGAGGTGAACCGCCGGCTATTGTCGCTGACCGTTACCGATAATCGCGGTTTTGAGGCGGATACTGTGGAGCTGGTGATCGATGATGCTGACGGCAAAGTTGCCTTGCCGCGGCGGGGTGTTGATGTCTCGGTCTCCATCGGGTGGGAGGGCGAATCGCTGGTGCATAAGGGTATCTTCACCGTCGATGAAGTCAGCCATAGCGGGCCGCCGGATCGGTTAACGGTCACCGCGCGTAGCGCCGATTTTAGAGAGGATTTTAACGTCAAGCGTGAGTATAGCTGGCACGATGTCACCGTGGGTGATGTCGTCAGCGCGATCGCCGGCCGCTACAATCTGAAGCCCGGCGTCAGCAGCAGCCTGAAAGACGTGGAGATCGACCACGCCGATCAGACCAGCGAGAGCGACATCAGCTTTTTAACACGCATGGCGGAGCTGCTCGGGGCGATAGCGACCATCAAGAACGGCATGTTGTTGTTCATTGTGCCAGGGCAAAGCGTCAGCCGAAGTGGGAAGCCATTACCCAGCATCACCATCACGCGCGCCAGCGGTGATAGGCATAGTTTTCGCGTTGCAGACAGGGATGCTTACACCGGCGTGCAGGCGTATTGGCTGGATCTTAACTACGGCAAAAAGCCTGCAACAGTTATCAAGCGTCGACGGAAGCCGGCAAAGCAAAAGACACCGGCTTCCAGTAGCCGGGAGGGTGATTACCTGGAAGGCGCAGAAGGTAATGTGTTTGTGATGCGTCAGACATTCAGAACAGAGCGGGCTGCCCGTCGTGCCGCTGCGGCGAAATGGTTGCAACTTCAGCGCGGCGCCGCCGAGTTTGGCATTACGCTGGCGTGCGGCCGTCCGGATATTTACCCTGAATTGCATGCGAAGGTAGCCGGGTTCAAATCGGTGATCGACAACGCGGATTGGGTGATCGCCAGGGTGGTGCATACCATCGGGGAGCAGGGCTATCAGACGGCGTTGGAGCTGGAGGTCAAAGTCAAAGGCACCGAAATGGAGTCTGCCGACAAAACAGCCGATGAGTGATATAGTTACCAAAGGCAAACCCCAAAACCAAGGCAGTACCCCATGGCGTTCAGATGTCCGCGTTGTGGCGCAGTAGCAAAGACTCGCACCAGTGAAGAAATGAGCAACATCACCCGGCGCAGTTACCACCAGTGCAACAATATGCTGTGTGGCTGCACCTTCACTACAACGACAACATTGGAGCGGTATATTTGTACCCCTAACCCGCCCGATCTGTCCGATGGCTTCAGGCTGCCGCGGCAAGCCTTCCCCAGTAGCCATTACGGTACGGATCAACTCCCTCTGAACCTGTAACCCCATAACCCGCCGAGATGGCGGGTTTTTTATGGTCAATTTGTGGATCTTATTTTAACAAAAGTAATTATTATCAATCACTTATTTTAAATAAAAAGAAAGTTGAGCTTTTTTATGCCGCCAGCAGTTCTTTGGCGTTCGCCAACGTATTGCGGGTGACTTCGCTGCCGCCGAGCAGGCGCGCCAGCTCCTGCAGCCGGGCGCGTTTATCCAGCGGCGCCATCTGGGTTTCGGTGACCGTGCCGTCGGTCTGCTTGCTGACGAACAGGTGCTGATGCCCGCATCCGGCCACCTGCGGCAGGTGGGTGACGCACATTACCTGGGTGGATTCGCCGAGCTGGCGCAGCAGACGGCCGACGATGGCGGCGGTCGGGCCGCTGATGCCCACGTCCACCTCATCGAAGATCAGCGCCGGGGTTTCCATCTTGCGGGCGGTGATCACCTGAATGGCCAGCGCGATGCGCGACAGCTCGCCGCCGGAGGCGACCTTCGCCAGCGGCTGCAGCGGCTGCCCCGGGTTGGTGGAGACGCAGAACTCGGTGCGGCTGGCCCCTTCGGCGCTCAGGTGCTGCGGTTCGAAGCGCACGTCGATGTTGAACTTGCCGTGCGGCATGGAGAGCGCCTGCATGCTGTCGGTGATGAGCGTGGTCAGCTCGGCGGCGTAGTGCAGGCGTTTCTGATGCAGCTGCTCCGCCAGCGCCAGCGCCTGCTGATGATGCAGGGCGACCGCCTCGTTCAGATGCTCATGGTCGCTTTCCTGCTGAGACAGCAGCTGCTGTTCATCCAGCAACTGCTGATGCAGCTGCGGCAGCTCTTCCGGCGCGACCTGGTGTTTGCGCGCCAGGCTGATTTGGCGCGACAGGCGTTGCTCCAGCTCGTGCAGGCGATTGGGATCGAGATCCATGCGATCGGCGTAATGGCGCAGCTCGTCGCTGGCTTCGCTGATCTGGATAGAGGCCTCTTCCAGCATGTCTAGCAGGCCGCTGAGCTTATCGTCCAGCCCGGCCAGTTCAAGCAGCAGGTGTTTGGCGCTGTAAAGCTGGCTGAGCATGTTGTTCTCGTCGCTGTCGGCCAGCAGCTGCAACGCTTGCTGGCTGAGGGTCAGCAGCTGGCCGCTGTTGGCCAGGCGCTTGTACTCGGCGTCGGTCTGCTCGAACTCGCCGGCCTGCGGCGCGAATTCGTTCAGCTCTTTCAATTGGTATTGCAGCAGTTGCTTGCGCGCTTCGCGTTCGATGGACTGTTGCTGATGGTGCGCCAGTTCGCGGCAGCTCTGGTGCCAGCGCTGGTAGGCCTGGCTCATCGCCGCCAGCAGGGCGGGTTCGTCGGCGTAGGCGTCGAGCAGCGCTTTTTGGTGCTCCGGCTTGAGCAGCAGCTGATGGGCGTGTTGACCGTGGATTTGAATCAGGCGTTGCCCCAGCTCGCGCAGCTGCGACAGCGGCACGGCGGTGCCGTTGATAAAACCGCGCGAACGGCCGTCGGCGTTGATCACCCGCCGCAGCAGGCATTCGTTGCTGTCGTCCAGCTGGTTCTGCTCCAGCCATTCGCGCGCGGACGGGGTGTCCGCCAGCGAGAAGCGGGCGCAGATGTCGGCGCGGGCGGCTCCCAGGCGCACCACGTTGCCGTCGGCGCGGTTGCCGAGGCACAGCCCGAGCGCATCGATAGCGATGGATTTGCCGGCGCCGGTTTCACCGGTGATCGCCGTCATGCCCGGTTGAAAATCGATTTCCAACTCACGAACGATAGCAAAGTTGCTGATGGTTAATTGCGCCAGCATGGGAACCTTCCTGTGTATAAACACATAACTGTAGTTTCATACAGTATAAACTGGTTTTATATACAGTAAAGTGGCCGGCGCAGATTTTAGAACAATTTTTTAGACCAGCCCAACTTGGTGCTTAACGTGTTGAAATAGCTGTAGTCCTTCGGGTGAATCAGGTTCAGATGGAAGTTGCTGCGGCGGATCAGCACTTCTTCGCCTTCCTGGATCGGCAGCGCGATCTGGCTGTCGCAGCTAATCTCCAGATCGCTGCCGATCTGCGAAAACTTCAGGCGGATGGTGCTGTCGCCGTTGATCACCAGCGGCCGGGCGGACAGGGTGTGCGGGAACATTGGCACCAGCGCGATCGCCTCCAGCGACGGGGTAAGGATCGGCCCGCCGGCGGAGAGCGAGTAGGCGGTGGAGCCGGTCGGGGTGGCGATGATCAGGCCGTCGGAGCGCTGCGAGAAGGCGAAACGATCGTCGATGTACACCTCGAATTCGATCATGTGCGCCACTTTGCCGGGGTGCAGCACCACCTCGTTGATGGCGGTGCTGATGCGGCACTGCTGGTGCTCTTTATGCACGATGGTTTCCAACAGGAAACGCTGTTCGTCGATGTACTCGCCTTCCAGCACGTCCGCCAGCTGCTGCAGAGCGTTGTCGGGATCGAGATCGGTGAGGAAGCCGAGGTTGCCGCGGTTGACTCCGATCACCTTGATGTCATAGCGCGCCAGCACGCGCGCGGCGCCGAGCATGTTGCCGTCGCCGCCGACCACCACTGCCAGGTCGGCCCGCTGGCCGATATCCGCCAGGCTGCCGGTCACGGCGTCTTTCAGCCCCAAATCATGGGCGATTTGGCGTTCGACCATCACCGAATAGCCGCGGGCGACCAGCCAGTGGAACAGCATCTCGTGGGTTGCCAGCGCTGAAGGGTGACGCGGGTGGCCAACAATGCCAATACAGGCGAATTTTTTATTCATTTGCTGTGATTTTCCTCACCGGGACCCGTTTATGCCCCACATTGTGACCGGTTGACTTGAAACCCCGGTTTTGATCCCCATAATAAGCCAAGTTGCGAGATTAATGCTAAAACGCGGAGATATTCATGAGTAGTAAAGAACAGAAGACGCCAAACGAGCAAGTCTCGGAAGAAATGGAACAACACGCTCATCACGAGGATACGCTGCCGGAAGCGGCGGAAGGCGTCGATCTGCGCGATGCGCGTATCGCCGAACTGGAAGCCCAACTGGCGGAAGCTCAGCAGCAAGAGCGCGACAGCCTGCTGCGCGCCAAAGCGGAAGCGGAAAACATCCGTCGCCGCGCCGAACTGGACGTCGAGAAAGCGCACAAGTTCGCCCTGGAGAAATTCTCCGGCGATCTGCTGCCGGTGATCGACAACCTGGAGCGCGCGCTGGATCTGGCGGATAAAAACAATCCGGAACTGGCTGCAATGATTGAAGGCATCGAGCTGACGTTGAAATCGCTGCTGGACGTGGTGCGCAAGTACGGCATCGAAATCGTCGGCGACGTCAACGTGCCGTTCAACCCGGAAGTGCATCAGGCGATGAGCATGATGGAATCCGCCGATCACCAGCCGAACCACGTGATGATGGTGATGCAGAAAGGCTATACGCTGAACGGCCGCCTGCTGCGCCCTGCGATGGTCGCGGTCTCCAAGGCCAAGGCGTAATCGCTCCGGCAACTGCATAAAGAAAGGCACCCAAGGGTGCCTTTTTTGTTTCTGGGCTACGCCTGCGGCAGGCGCGGCATCCAGTCGATCGGCGTGAGCCCTTGCTGCTCCAGCAGCTGATTGGCCTGCGAGAAGTGGCGGCAGCCGAGGAAACCGCGGTGGGCGGAAAGCGGCGATGGGTGCGGCGCTTTCAGCACGTGGTGGCGGTTGCGGTCGATAAAGTTGCCTTTCTTCTGCGCGTGCGAGCCCCACAGCAGGAACACCACGCCTTCGCGGTTCTCGTTCAGG
>NZ_JVEL01000219.1:0-15156 GCF_001076875.1 Serratia sp. 506_PEND | reverse complement strand
CTGTTCAGCTTCGCCGAGCAGGCTGCCGCCAACGGCTTTGACGTGATCATCGCCGGCGCCGGCGGTGCGGCGCATCTGCCGGGCATGCTGGCGGCGAAAACCCTGGTGCCGGTGTTGGGCGTGCCGGTGCAAAGCGCCGCGCTGAGCGGCGTGGACAGCCTGTACTCCATCGTGCAGATGCCGCGCGGCATTCCGGTGGGCACGCTGGCGATCGGCAAAGCCGGCGCCGCCAACGCCGGGCTGCTGGCGATGCAGATCCTGGCGCTGCACGACGCCGCGCTGGCGCAGCGTTTGGCGGACTGGCGTCAGGCGCAGACCGAAGACGTCTTGAACCACCCCGATCCGCGGGAGGACGCATGAAGCCGGTTTGCGTACTGGGCAACGGCCAACTGGGGCGCATGCTGCGCCAGGCCGGCGAACCGCTGGGCATCGCCGTCTACCCTGTCGGCATCGATGCCGAACCTGAAGCGGTGCCGTATCAGAACAGCGTCATTACCGCCGAGATAGAACGCTGGCCGGAAACCGCGCTGACGCGCGAGCTGGCGACCCACAGCGCCTTCGTCAACCGCGACATCTTCCCGCGTCTGGCGGATCGCCTGACGCAAAAACAGCTGCTCGACCAGCTCGGCCTGGCGACTGCGCCGTGGCAGTTGCTGGCGAGCGCCGCCGAATGGCCGCAGGTATTCGCTGTGCTGGGCGAGCTGGCGATCGTCAAACGCCGGGTCGGCGGCTATGACGGCCGCGGCCAGTGGCGCTTGCGGCCGGGCCAGGAAGCCGAACTGCCGGCCGACGCCTATGGCGAGTGCATCGTCGAGCAAGGCATCAATTTCTCCGGCGAAGTGTCGCTGGTGGGCGCGCGCGGCCACGACGGCCGTTCGGTATTCTACCCGCTGACCCATAACCTGCATGAAGACGGCATCCTGCGCGCCAGCGTGGCGTTGCCGCAGCCCAATCCAGCGCTGCAGCGACAGGCCGAGCAGATGCTGGCGGCGATCCTGAACGAGCTGAACTATGTCGGCGTGATGGCGATGGAGTGCTTTATCGTCGGCGATCGGCTGCTGATCAACGAACTGGCGCCGCGCGTGCACAACAGCGGCCACTGGACGCAAAACGGCGCCTCCATCAGCCAGTTCGAGCTGCACCTGCGCGCCATCCTCGGCCTGCCGCTGCCGCAGCCGGTGGTGAGCACGCCGTCGGTGATGGTCAACCTGATCGGCACCGCTGTCAACGAACAGTGGCTGTCGCTGCCGCTGGTGCATCTGCACTGGTATGAGAAAGAGGTGCGCCCGGGCCGCAAGGTCGGCCACCTCAATCTGAACGACCCGAGCGCCGCCGATCTGCGCCAGGCGCTGCAGGCGCTGGCACCGCTGCTGCCGGGCGAATACCAAAGCGGGCTGGCCTGGGCGCAGCAGAAGCTGGCCTAAGGTGCCGCCGCCGAAAGTAAAAGGGGTTAGCCTAAGGCTAACCCCTTTTTTATGACGACAATTTTAAACCGCTGCGCTTAATCAGAAAAAATATTCTTATTTTTCCTTAGCATACTTCTTATCATCAGATTCACACCCAAAAAACCGCTGATGCCATATCCAAGCGCTGTGACGATATGATTGCGCAAGAAAGGGTAATTAAGGGCCAGATCGTTAGCGATAAGAATCGAAAACCACGGCAACAATGCAACCAGCAATATGCCCGTTCCGTTAAAAAATCCCGCTGAAGCAAGGCCACGCTGCCAACGTCCGAGACGTTCGCGCAAAGGCAAATTTTTTAATTCCGGGATACTTTTAAGTGACCAGTAGATTTTCATTCCCTTCGTTCCTGGTGGTAACCCGCAGATAACACATTATAAAACACGAGAATAATACAGTTTAAAGACGACGCCTCTATTTTCTGCCAAGCCGGGTGCTTATCACATCCGGCGTTATAAATAGCCGCATCAACCCTCATAACTGCGGAACAGCGCCTTGCCGCGCAGCAGCCGCACGCCCAGCCAGCCGCCGCACAGAGACAGCAGCAGCGCGCTGGCCAGCGGCAGCGCCCACCACAGCACCGGCGTCGGCGTCCACGGGAAGTCAAACACCCGGCTCTGCAGCAGCCACAGCGCCGCCTCGGCGCCCACCGCCGCCGCGATGCCCGCCACCAGCCCCAGCAAAGCAAACTCGCACCACAGCGTGCGGCGCAGCAGCCGTTTGCCGGCGCCCAGCGTGCGATAGACCACCAGCTCCTGCCGCCGCTGACGCATGCCGACCTGCACCTGCGCCAGCAGCAGCAAGCCGCCGCACAGCACCACCAGCACCACCATCACCTCCAGCGCGCGGCTGACCTGTTGCAGCACGCCGCCGACCTGTTTCAGGATCGCGCCGATGTCCAGCAGGCTGAGCGTCGGGAACTGGCGATTGAGCTGAGTCAGCATCTGGCCGTCGCCATCGTAGCGAAAGCTGGTGAGCCAGGTCTGCGGCTGGTCGTCCAGCGCGCCCGGCGGGAAGATAAAGTAAAAGTTCGGCTTCAGACTTTCCCAATCCACCTGGCGCAGGCTGGTGACTTTGGCGCTGAACGCCTGGGTATCGCCGCTGAAGGTCAGCGTATCACCCAGCGTGATCTTCAGCCGCCCGGCGATGCCTTCATCCATCGAAACCTCACCGGTTTTCGGCGGCCAATTGCCCGCCACCAGCGGATTGTGATCCGGCAGATCGGCCAGCCAGGTCAGGTTCAGCTCGCGGTTCACCGCCTCGCCGCCCGGATCGTCTTCATGCACCCGCTCGGTCGCCACCTGCTGGTTTATCTCGGTCAGGCGCACCCGGACGATCGGATAATAGGTTTCCGGCTTGATCTGGTGCTGCTGCAGGAAGGCTTTCACCTGCGGCACCTGTGCCTCGGTCATGTTGAGCAGGAAATAGTTCGGGCTGTCAGGCGGCAGCTGTTGCTGCCAGCGTTCGAGCAGATCGCCGCGCAACACCAACAGCAGCGCCAGCAGCATGAACGACAGCGAAAACGCCGCCAGCTGGCTGATGGTCACCCAGGGCTGGTGCAGCAGGCGGTTAACCGCCAGCCGCAGCGCCAGGCTCTTGAGCGTGATGCGGCGCAGCAACAGCAGGCTGCCCCAACCGATGCCGCCCAGCAGCAGCGCCAGCACCGCCATGCCAGCCAGGATCGCCCACAGCAGCGTGCTGGCCCCCATCAGCGCCACCAACAGCGCCACCACGATCGCCGCCGTCACCGGCAGGAAGTAGCGCAGCGGCCAGACGTTGGCCGTCACGTCGCGGCGCAGCACCCGCAGCGGCTGGGTGGCCAGCAGCTGGCGATACGGCCGCAGCCCGACCAGCAGCGAGATCAGCACCAGCGCGCCGAGCGCCCACAGCCACGGCCAGGCGCCGGCGGCAGGCAACGCAGCCGGTAATACCGGCTTCAGCAGGCGGATCAGCAACGCTTCAAACGCCAGCCCGATCGCCCCGCCGCACGCCGCCGCCAGCGCCATCACCGCCAGCCACTGGCCGACGATCAATTTACGCAGCGCGCCACGCCCGGCGCCGAGGGTTTTCAGCACCGCGATCAGATCGTAACGGCTGCGGCAATAGTGGCTCATCGCCACCGCCACGGCGGCGATCGACAACAGCAGCGTCAGCAGAGCCGACAGCAGCAGGAACTGTTGGGATCGCTGCAGCGACTTGCCGAGCGCGCTGCCGGACTCCTGCAGCCCGAACCAGCGCTGATCCGGCGTCAACTGCGGCGCCAGCCGTTCCTCGTAACGCTGAATATCCGGCTCGGCGCCGGCGAACATGTAGCGGTAGGTCAGGCGGCTGCCCGGCTGCACCGCTCCGGTCTTCTCGACGTCCGCCAGGTTGATCATGATGCGCGGCGCGGTCTGGAATGGATTGAAGCCGGCGTCCGGCTCCTGAATGATTTCACCGGCGATACGCAGCGTAGTGTCGCCCACCTCCAGCGAATCCCCCACTTTCACGTTCAGCAGCGCCAGCAAACGCGGCGCCACCAGCACGCTGCCCGGTTCGGGCTTGATGTTGGCCGGGCGCGTTTCCAGCTTGCCGTACAGCGGATAGGTCAGATCGGTGGCTTTCACGTCCGCCAGCTGCGGCCGCTCACCGGCATAGGTCATGGTGGTGAACGACAGCTGGCGGCTCACCTTCAGCCCCTGCTGCTGCGCGTCCAATAGCCAGCCTTCCGGCACCGGATGCGCGCTGCGCAGCACCCGATCGCCGGCGATAAAATCGCGGCTCTGCTGGCTGAGCCCTTTGTCCATGCGATCGCTGATGCTGCCCAGCGCCAGCACGCAGGCGACAGAGAGCGTCAGCGCCAGCCACACGATCAGCAGCGACGGCGAGCGCCATTCGCGCCAGAACCAGCGCCAGATCATGCTTCCTCCCACAGCTTGCCTTCACGCAGCCGCAACCGCCGCTGGCAGCGCGCCGCCAGGGTTTCGTCATGGGTCACCAGGATCAGGGTGGTGTCAAAATCGCGGTTGAGAGAGAACAGCAGGTCGGCGATGCGATCGCCGGTCTGACGATCGAGGTTGCCGGTCGGTTCATCGGCGAACAGCACCCGCGGCCGGCCGCTGAAGGCGCGCGCCAGCGCCACGCGCTGCTGCTCACCGCCGGACAGCTGCGCCGGCAGGTGATCGAGACGTTTGCCCAGCCCCAGCTGTTCCAGTAACTGCACCGCCTGCTCGCGACTCTGCCTGTCGCTCTCGCCGCGCAGCAGCGCCGGCAGTTGCACGTTCTCCAGCGCGTTCAGCGTCGGCACCAACATGAACGACTGAAACACGAAGCCGACGTTCCTGGCGCGCAGCGCGGCGCGGCCTTCTTCGTCCAACGCGGTCAGCGACTCGCCGAGCAAACGCACCTCGCCCTCGCTGCCGTCGTCCAGCCCGGCCAAAATGCCCAGCAAGGTCGATTTCCCCGATCCGGATTCGCCGATCAGGGCGATCGTCTGCGCGGGTTTGACAAGCAGCTCGACTCCGGTAAGGATGGTGAGCTGATGCTCACCCTGACCAACGTGTTTACTAAGATGATGAACTTCAAGAACGTTTTCCGCTGGCATCTTCCCTTCCTTTTGCTGTTGGGATTATTCAGTTTACGCGCTGCCGCCGCCGATACCTTATTGATTTTGGGCGACAGTTTAAGCGCCGGCTATCGCCTGCCGATCGAGCGGGCCTGGCCGACGCTGTTGGCCGAACAGTGGCAGAAAAAACCGGGCGCGCCGCAGTTGGTCAACGCCAGCATCAGCGGCGACACCGCCGCGCAGGGGCTGGCGCGTCTGCCCGCGCTGCTGAAACAGCATCAGCCGCACTGGGTGCTGATCGAGCTGGGCGCCAACGACGGCCTGCGCGGCTTCCCGGCGCAGGACGTACAGCGCGATCTCGGCCAAATCATCACGCGGGTGCAGCAGGCCGGCGCGCAGCCGCTGCTGATGCAGATCCGCATCCCGCCGAACTACGGCCGCCGCTACACCGAGGCGTTCAGCGCCGTCTACCCGGCGCTGGCCAAGCAGTTCAACATTCCGCTGCTGCCGTTCTATATGGAACAGGTGATGGTGAAGCCGGAATGGATGCAGGATGACGGATTGCACCCCAATGGGGACGCTCAGCCGTTTATCGCCACCTGGATGGCGGAGCGCCTGGAACCGCTAGTAAAGCATGAGTCTCACTAAATTAGGGTCGTACACTAGGTAAAGTTATGCAAAAAGCGGTATTGATAACCGGCTGTTCCAGCGGGATTGGATTGATTGCGGCGCAGGATCTGCGCAACCGCGGCTACCGGGTGCTGGCCGCCTGCCGTAAGCCGCAGGACGTGGAAAACATGCGCCAGCTGGGGCTGGAAGGCATTGAACTGGATCTGGACGACAGCGCCAGCGTCGAGCGCGCCGCCGCCGAGGTGATCGCGCTGACCGACGGCCGCCTGTACGGCCTGTTCAATAACGGGGGATTCGGCGTTTACGGCCCGCTTAGCCGCATTTCGCGCAGCCAGCTGGAGCGGCAGTTCGCCACCAACCTGTTCGGCACCCACCAACTGACCCAGCTGCTGTTGCCGGCGATGTTGCCGCACGGCGAAGGGCGCATCATTCAGACCAGCTCGGTGATGGGGCTGGTCTCCAGCGCCGGGCGCGGCGCCTACGCCGCCAGCAAGTTCGCGCTGGAAGCCTGGTCGGACGCGCTGCGCATGGAGCTGCACGGCAGCGGCATTCAGGTCAGCCTGATCGAACCGGGGCCGATCGCCACCCACTTTAGCCAGAACGTCAACCAGGCGCAGAGCGACAAGCCGGTGCACAATCCCGGCATCGCCAAGCGCCTGACGCTGCCGCCGGAGGCCATCCTGCCCAAACTGCGCCACGCGCTGGAAAGCCCGCGCGCCAAACTGCGCTATCCGGTCACCCTGCTGGCGCACGCGATGAGCGTGCTGCGCCGCATTTTGCCGGGCCGCTGTCTGGATTGGCTGCTGCGCAGCAACGCTTAATTCGCCCGACGGGGTTGAAGAATGGCGGCGCGCCCCCATTTACACCCCATGGCTCCGCACGATCAGAGAGAAAAAAGATGCTAGCTCAAGCTGTTGTTGATATTAACGAAACTAACCTGCACCAGACGCTGGAACAGTCGATGTCCATTCCGGTGCTGTTCTACTTCTGGTCCGAGCGCAGCCAACACTGCCTGCAGCTCACGCCGGTGCTGGACAAGCTGGCGGCGGAATACGCCGGTCAGTTCATTCTGGCCAAGGTGGACTGCGACGCCGAACAGATGATCGCCTCCCAATTCGGGCTGCGCTCCATTCCGACGGTCTACCTGTTTAAAGACGGCCAACCGGTCGACGGCTTCCAGGGCCCGCAGCCGGAAGAAGCGATCCGCGACTTGCTGCAGCGTTTCCTGCCAAAGGAAGAAGATCTGAAACTGGCGCAGGCGCAAGAATTGCTGGCCGCCGGCAACGCCGCCGAAGCGCTGCCGCTGCTGAAAGACGCTTGGCAGAGCAGCCAGCAGCGCAGCGACATCGGCCTGACGCTGGCCGAAACGCAGATCGCCCTCAGCCGCAGCGAAGATGCCGAGGCGGTGCTGGCGACCATCCCGTTGCAGGATCGCGATACGCGCTATCAAGGCCTGGTGGCGCAGATTGAACTGTTGAAGCAGGCGGCGGACACGCCGGAAATCCAACAGCTGCAACAGCAGGTGCAGCAGCAGCCGGACAACGTCGAGCTGGCGGTGCAGCTGGCGCTGCAGCTGCATCAGGTCGGGCGTAACGAAGAAGCGTTGGAACTGCTGATGGGGCATCTGAAGAAGGATCTGGCCGCCGCCAACGGCAACGCGCGCAAGACGCTGATGGACATTCTGGCCGCGCTCGGCACCGGCGACGCGCTGGCCGCTAAATATCGCCGCCAGCTGTACTCACTGCTGTACTGATACTCGTCATGCTTGAAGCTGCATCCAGGCGGCAAAGGTGAGAAGCCCTGGGAGCTTAGATAACTAAGCGACCAGGGCTAGAACGTGCAGTCAGCTTGAAATATGGCGAGGATATCAGCGATAGACCCGCACCCCGCCCTCCACGCCCGCCGGGCTGAACAACACCTGCCACAGCTGAATGTTGCGCGAACGGAACGCGCCGGCGCAGGCGTTCAGGTAATAAGTGAACATGCGCTCGAAGCGCTCGGAATAACCGCCCGCCAATTCCGGCCACGCCCGTTTGAAATTCTCCAGCCAGGCCATCAGCGTACGATCGTAATCGGCGCCGAAGTTGTGCCAATCCTCCATCACGAAACGCCCTTCGCTGGCCTCGGCGATATGCCGCACCGAAGGCAGGCAGCCGTTGGGGAAGATGTATTTGTCTATCCAGGCGTCGACGTTAAGGTCGGTTTGATTGGAACCGATGGTGTGCAGCAAAAACAGGCCGTCCGGCTTCAGGTTGCGCGCCGCGACGCTGAAATAGGTCTCGTAGTTTTTCGGCCCGACGTGCTCGAACATGCCGACCGACACGATGCGATCGAACTGACGATCCAGATCGCGGTAATCCTGCAGCAAGATCTCGACGTCCAGCCCGGCGCAGCGTGCCTGCGCCAGCTTCTGCTGCTCGGCCGAAATGGTCACGCCGTGCACCGCGACGCCGTAGTTTTGCGCCGCAAACTGCGCCAGCCCGCCCCAGCCGCAGCCGATATCCAGCAGCGTCATGCCCGGTTTCAGCTGCAGCTTCTCGCAGATCATCCGCAGCTTGGCCTGCTGCGCCTGCTCCAGCGTCTGCGCCTCTTTCCAGTAGCCGCAGGAGTATTGCATGTAAGGATCGAGCATCGCCCGGAACAGGTCGTTGCCGATGTCGTAATGCTCTTTGCCCACCTGCCAGGCGCGCTTGCGCGATTGGCGGTTGAACAGCCGGGCATAGGCGATGCGCGCGATGTCGCTCAGGCTTTTCGGCAGGCGCTCATCGACGCCGGCCTGCAGAATGCGGGTAAACAGCATGTCCAGCCGTTCGCATTCCCACCAGCCGTCCATATAGCTCTCGCCGAAGCCGAGCGAGCCTTCCTGCAAAATACGTTTGAACAGGGCCGGGTTGTGCACCCGAATATCCCAGGCGCGCGGGCCGTTGATGGCGACGCCGGCTTCGGCCAGCATCTCCTCTACAATGCGATACCAGCGGTCTTTCTTCTGGGCGAGTTCATCAACACTGAGCGAATCCATAACAATCCTTGGCCGAAATGTCATTTCAAAAAACATAGTCGCAAATAAAAATGACAAATTTTTGACGGTAAACACGGGGGTGTTTTTACTCTAGCCAAGGCGAGCAACATCATGAAATGAATAAAAATTATTGAAATCATGCCATTTAGGCATACTTATCCGCCAACTGTGCCAGACTTATTTCAATAACGTTTTTCTCCCTGTTCGGAACAGCGGTTCCGCTTATGGCGGAGTCGCCAATGTCCTGGATTAAGTCGCGGTATCGGTAGGCATTTTTCCGGCGCTGACGTAATATCTGTTTACATATGTCTGACAGGAGGTTTGCATGCTTACTTTTATTCCCATCGTGATCGTCGTCGCGCTGATTGTGGTGTTCGCCGGCGTCAAAATTGTGCCGCAGGGGTTCCAATGGACGGTAGAACGCTTCGGCCGCTATACCAAGACGCTGATGCCGGGCCTGAACCTGGCGGTGCCGTTCATGGACCGCATCGGCCGCAAAATCAACATGATGGAGCAGGTGCTGGATATCCCCTCGCAGGAAGTGATTTCCCGCGATAACGCCAACGTCGCCATCGACGCGGTGTGCTTTATCCAGGTGGTCGACCCGGCGCGCGCCGCCTACGAGGTCAGCAACCTCGAACAGGCGATCGTCAACCTGACCATGACCAACTTCCGCACCGTGCTCGGCTCGATGGAGCTGGACGAAATGCTGTCGCAGCGCGACAGCATCAACAGCCGCCTGTTGCACATCGTCGATGAAGCGACCAACCCTTGGGGGGTGAAGATCACCCGTATCGAGATCCGCGACGTGCGGCCACCGGCGGAGCTGATCGCCTCGATGAACGCCCAGATGAAGGCTGAGCGCACCAAGCGCGCCGACATCCTGGAGGCGGAAGGGGTGCGTCAGGCGGCCATTCTGCGCGCCGAGGGTGAGAAACAATCGCAGATCCTGAAGGCTGAGGGCGAACGCCAGTCGGCATTCCTGCAGGCGGAAGCGCGTGAACGCGCCGCCGAGGCCGAGGCGCGCGCCACCCAGTTGGTGTCCGACGCCATCGCCAGCGGCAACATTCAGGCGGTGAACTACTTCGTGGCGCAGAAATACACCGACGCGCTGCAAAAGATCGGTTCTTCCAACAACAGCAAAGTGGTGATGATGCCGCTGGACGCCAGCAGCCTGCTCGGCTCGATCGGCGGCATTACCGAACTGCTGAAAGAAAGCAAAGGCAAATAATCATGCTCGAACTGATCGCGGCGAATCCGCTGTGGTTTTGGCTCTCCCTCGGGGGCGTGTTGCTGGCGGCGGAAATGCTCGGCGCCGGCGGCTACCTGCTGTGGAGCGGCGTGGCGGCGCTGTTGGTCGGCGTCCTGATCTGGCTACTTCCGCAACTTTCCTGGGCATGGCAAGGCGCGATCTTCGCCGTCCTGACCGTCGTCGTCGCTTACCTGTGGTGGTACTGGCTGCGCCGGCGCCCGGCGGCCGCATCCGGCGGGTCGCCGGTGCTCAACCAGCGCAACCGCCAGCTGATCGGCACCCGCGCCACGCTGACGGAACCGATGCACAACGGCATGGGCCGCATCAATATCGGCGACAGCAGCTGGCGCGCGCAGGCGGCGGAAGATCTGCCTGCCGGCACTGAAGTGGAAGTGGTGGCGGTGGAAGGGGTCACGCTGGTGATCCGCGCCATCAGCCGTTAATTCGAACGACAGCATCCCGCCAGATTATTGATGATGGGGCACTCCGCCCCCTCGTCGCCCGGACATTGTTCCGCCAGCGTCAACAGGCGTTGGCGCATTTCTCCCAGTTCGCTGATGTGCCTTTCGATCTCCGCCACCTTCTGCAGCGTGCGCGCCTTCACGTCGGCGCTGTGGCGGGCCGGATCGTTGAATAACGCCACCAGCTCACGGCACTCGTCCAGGTTGAAGCCCACCTGCCGCGCCTGGCGCAGCAGCGTCAGCTCTTCAACGTGCCTAGCGGAATAATGGCGATAACCGTTATCGCTGCGGATCGGGGCGGTAATCAGCGCTTTCTCCTCGTAAAAACGAATCGTCTTGCTGGTTAACCCGGTCTTTTTCGCGACGTCGCTAATATTCATTTTTTCCTCCGGAATGCTCCTGCTCATCTCCTATCTTAAGCCGCTTTCCGCCACTCACCAAGCCTCAACGCCCTACCGTCGATATCGATGAGAAACCGATAGCCACATCCAAAAGATAGATACTTCACCTGCAAAGTATTCATCAAAAAACAATAGACAATCTAACCTATTAAAATTTGATCAAATTAAGATTTTTATTATATGTAAGTTTTTGTGTATAAATAACACAAAATAAAACACAACAAAAACAACAAAATAAAAACATCAATTAACAAAATTGTAATAATAGACCACATAAATAAACATTTATTTACATTTACCATTACTTTGCCTGTTTGAGTTTTGGCCACCTCCAAACTAGAAATATTAGCTAATTTAATCTCTCAACCCAATGGCGGAGTTCGTCATGGATTTTAACTTATCAAGTGAGCAGCAGGCTCTAAGCGAATCCGCTCAGCGTTTTGCCCGCGAGGTGCTGGATCAGGATGCGCATGCTCGGCTTTCACGGCAGGTATTAAGCCTGGATTTGTGGCGACAAGCCGCCGCCTATGGTTTTACCCGAGCCCCCGTGACGACCGCGTTCGGCGGATTGGGCATGAATGCGCTCGATACTGCACTGATGATTGAGGCGCTGGGTAAAGGCAGCCGCGACATCGGCATGTCCTTCTCGCTCTGCGCCCATCTGTGCGCCTGCGTGATCCCGCTTTCCCGCTTCGGTTCCGAGGCATTAAAAGCGCGCTATCTCGAAGCGTTGGCGGCCGGAAAACTGATCGCGGCGAATGCGGCGACGGAGCCGGACGCCGGTTCCGATATTTATGCCATGAAATCAACCGCTCAACCCTGTGAAGGCGGCTACCGGCTCAACGGAAACAAAATTTTCATCACCAACGCGCCGATTGCCGACATCTTCATCGTCTATGCGAAAACCCATCCCGAACATGGCTTTATGGGCGTGTCCGCATTTGTGCTCGAGAAAGGGATGCCAGGCTTAAACGTAGGCGCCGTCAGCCCGAAAGATTGCCTCTCCAACTGCCCGTGGAGCGAACTGACCTTCAACGACGTCTTCATTCCAGAGGCCCAACGGATCGGTATGCCGGGCGCCGGCGGCGCCATCTTCCACGATTCAATGATCTGGGAAAAGGGCTGCCTGTCGGCTCTGTTTATCGGCGCAATGGAGCGCGTGTTCGACAGCGCGCTGGACTATGCCAAACAACGCCGACAATTCGGCAAAGCGATCGGCCAATTTCAGTCCGTCTCCAACCGCATCATCGATATGAAACTGCGTCTGGAACAGTGTCGGCTAATGCTCTACCGCGCCTGTTGGAAACACGATCGGGGCCAGGATGCCGAGATCGACATCGCCATGAGCAAACTGTTGATTTCCGAATATGCCGTGCAGTCCGCGCTGGACGCGATTCAAATCTTCGGCGGAGCCGGCATGGATCAAGAACTCGGTCTGGTGCGCCACTTGCTGAACGTGATCCCCAGCCGGATCTTCTCCGGCACCAACGAGATACAAAAAGAAATTGTCGCCCGCAAGCTGGGTCTGCGGGGAGGCGCATGATGATCGTTCAACGCGTTTTTGCCGTGCTCTATATGTTGGCCGGCCTGGCGAAAGCCTTCCCTCAGTTGGAAAACGTCGCCGATATTCTGCAGCAGGCGGCCGTGGCGAACCAGGGCACCTGGTACGCCGGGGCGACGGCTTGGTTGGCGGCGCAGGGTACAGTGGTTAACGCGCTGATCGGCGTGGCGCTGTTTGCCTCCGGTGCGGTCTTGATGTTCAACCCGCGTTGGACGCCATTGATCATCTACTGCCAGCTGCTGATGATGGCGGGATTTGTCACGATCCTGCACCGCGCCCAGCCGCAGGTCATGTTGCTCGATGCGATTTTCGCGCTGGCGGCGCTGTACATGCTGCGTCAGCAGCACCACCGCAAACCCAAGCCGCGCACGTTCCCCACGCGCGACTTTTCCACGCCCACGCCGGCGGCAGGCGGCCCGGTAACCCCCGCGCTGGACGGCGAGTATGACGTGGTGATCATCGGCGGCGGCGTCTCCGGTTTGGCCGCGGCCAGCGAACTGACCGATCGCCGGGTTTTGGTGCTGGAAAAAAGCGCCTCCTTCGGCGGCAACGCCCGCTACAGTACGGTGAACCGCCTGAAATTTCCTATCGCCGGCGTCTGCTTCCAGGAACCGCTGCCGAATTCTTTCATGGCGCAACTGCTGAAGAAAATCGGTCTGAGCGGCGTATATAAATCCAATGAAAAGGACACGCTGGTATTTTTCGACACCTTCTTGCTGCTCCGCTGCCTGGGTGAAGTCGTCGTCGGTTTTATCAAACAACCGGTCTACCTGCTTAAACCCGCCGTCTGGCGCCTGACGGGACAACTATTCCTGCATGCCTTGATCGGTAAACCTTATGTTATCGCGGCAAAACAACTGGGCGATCCGATCTTTGCCGATCTGTACGCCTTCCTGGATACCTTCTCGCCGCGCGGCGAGCGGTACCCCAGCCTGCCCTGGACGCCGCAGAGCGCCTGGAGCAAAACGAATATGGCGCTGCTCGACACTATCCCGCTGTACACTTATCTGTTCGAACCGCACAAACTGGATCAGATCCCGGCGGATCTGCGGCCACCGAGAAAATTCGGCAAGCTGGTAGAGAATGCCGTCAGCACCACGCTGCGCGTGGAATGTCTCGATATTCGCGAAGTCTCCGCCTATGTCGGATTGCACTTCCTGGTGGGGTATTTACGCGGCAATCTGGTCACGCTGCCGGGCGGTAACGGCAGCATCAGCGCCGGGCTGCTCGACTATCTTGAGGAGCAAAACAACGTCAGGCTGCAAAGCCGCGTACAGCTTCAAAGCATCACGCCCGGCGGCGACGAAACGGTGATCCGGTTCAGCGTCAATGGCGCGGCCAGCGAAATCAGAGCCAAACAAGTGATCTGGGCCGCCCCCAAAACGCATGTGCCCACCTGGTTGCCCACCCTGCCCAAAGAGCAATTGGCGGCGATCCGCCAGATCCGCCATGAAGATTACTACCTGGCGAACGTGCTGTTGAAAAAACCGATCCTCGAACGCTCGTTCGGCGGCTATCTGATCGAGCCGGAAAACACCCGCACACCTTACTATTGGAGCAAAGCCGGCACCTGCCTGGTCGCCAATTGGATGGACAATCACCTCAGCGCGGAAGCCGGGGTATTAACCCTGCTCAAACCAACCACTCGTCCAGAGCGGCAAGGTCGCACCGCGCAAAACGAGTTCCCGGCGCTGCAGCAACAGACCTATGTCGAAATCGCCAAAGTGCTGGGCAACATGGGCATTGACGCCGACATCATTGAGGACATTCAAATCTGGTTCTGGCCCGCGGGTCTGGTGACCTCGGTCGCCGGGCAACAGGCCCAGGGCGTGTTTCACCAGGCCAGCAGGCCGTTTGAGAATATTCACTTCGCCAATCAGGACAGCGTGGGCATCGGTAATATCGAAAGCGCGGTGTTAGCCGGACTGAACGCCGCCAAAGCGGTGAGAGAACGCCTCGCAATGCCCGTTACGTCTGCGGAGGTGATGTCATGAATCCTACCCTGGTGGTTGAACTTTCCGGCGATAAAACGCTGGAACCCCATCGCCTGGGCGGCAAAGCCCATTCGTTGAATCATTTGATTCAGGCGGGCTTGCCGGTGCCGCCGGCGTTTTGCATCACCGCGCAGGCTTACCGGCAGTTTATCGAATTCGCCGTGCCGGGAGCGCTGCTCGACACGGGCGCACCGGGCAACGTGCGCGATATGATTTTGAGCGCCGCCATCCCCGCCCCGCTCGATCTGGCGATCCGTCACGCCTGCAAACAGTTGGGCGACGGCGCCTCGCTCGCCGTGCGCTCTTCGGCGCTGGAAGAAGACGGCCTGACCCACTCTTTCGCCGGGCAATACGACACTTACCTGCACGTGCGCGGGGATGACGAGGTGGTGCGCAAGGTGCAATCCTGCTGGGCGTCGCTCTGGGCGGAACGCGCCGCCCAGTATAGCCGGACATCGGCGGCGCAGAGCGATATCGCCGTCGTCTTGCAAATCATGGTGGATGCAGACGCCGCCGGCGTCATGTTTACCCAAGATCCGCTGACAGGCGATGCCAACCACATCGTCATCGACAGCTGCTGGGGGCTGGGGGAAGGCGTGGTCTCCGGACAAGTCACCACCGACAGCTTCATTTTGGATAAGGCGAGCGGCGAGATCCGCGAGCGGCAAATTCGTCACAAACCGCACTATTGCCAACGCGATCCGCAGGGACGGGTCACGCTGCTGCAAACGCCCGAAGCCAGGCGAGACGCCCCCAGCTTAACCCCGGAACAGCTGCAACAGCTTGCCAGGCTGGCCCGGCAAACGCGGATGATTTACGGCGCGGAACTGG
>NZ_JVEL01000218.1:0-276 GCF_001076875.1 Serratia sp. 506_PEND | reverse complement strand
TTCGAAGGTTCGAATCCTTCCCCCACCACCATCTTTTCGTTGCTGATACGCATTGGGTTAAAGCGAATCAGAAAGGGAAGGATAACGTGCTTTAGCGCGGCCCGAAGGGTGAGGAACGAAGTGACGAATAATCCTTCCCCCACCACCATCTTTTCTCCGCCAGGAGCGAAGACGCAGTAAAGAAACCGGCCAGGTTTCTTCCGGATGAAACCGGAACAACAATTTGTAAATCCATGAATACCATGGTGGGGTTCCCGAGCGGCCAAAGGGAGCAGA
>NZ_JVEL01000217.1:0-17500 GCF_001076875.1 Serratia sp. 506_PEND | reverse complement strand
TTTTCAGTTATTTATGCGATAGTTTTTCCTATGCCGAAAAAAATGAATTGACAGGCTGGTTTTTTTTAGGATTAATCTTAATGACTTGGTTTGGTTGGTTAACGATTTTAATAAAAAGGACGCGAATCTTATAAAAGCAAGGAGCACATATGGATTACAGAAAAGATATTCTTTTGCAGGTATTGGAATATATGGAAAAGAATATTGTCGAGGGGCTGTCAGTTGAAAAGGTTTCCATTATCTCAGGTTACTCTAAATGGCATTTGCAACGGCTGTTTAAGCATTATTTTGGTATAACGCTAGGGACTTATATAAGGAATAGAAAACTGAGTCGCTCTGCTATTCTGCTCAAACAGCACCAAGGGAACATATTGGATGTCGCCCTGGCATCCGGGTTTGCCTCTCAGCAATGTTACACGCGGGCATTCAAACGTTTCTTTGGCGAAACGCCCAACAGCTTTAGAAACAGCCGGGGGTGGGATTTTTCCACGCAGATCCCCCCGTATGGCAACGATAAGAAACCCTATTTCTACCACACGGTCATGCCGGATGACATTGAGATGTTAAAGCATTACAAATCGCTGATTTTTCATTCTATAAGAAAATTCAGAGATGCCGGCGACATTGCCCAGACCAATGAGAAATGGTTAAGCAAGCAGCGGGGGGCATGTAATGTGGAAAAGAAAAGGAGTAATAAATGGCATTCCAACAGTAAGGGGCAAGAGGTTTTTCATTCCATTTTTAACTTCTATATCCCTATGGGTAAATATATTGTCATTCCCTTTACGGGGGAGTTGTCAGAATATATTGACTTTTTCGATGTAATGTATGACGCTTATCTGCCTGCTATCAATGTCAAAATGCGGGAGAGCTTTTTTATAGAGTTATACAGGCAAGAGGATTTAAATGGGAAGGTTGTCAATGTCGATATACTTATTCCTGTGACATAGTGATGAGGCAAGAAAACATCATGAATAGAGAAAAACCTCTCGACTCGATTAATAAGCGGCGTCAAACTCGCTTTATGCTATCTTCTATATTGTCTGCACCTGGCCGAACAATCGTTGCCGGCTTAGGCCGGCAGGCCATTCAATTAACTGCGGTGTTAATTTTTCTCATGTTTTCAGGAAATGCGATGGCCAATAATCGGGAACATCAGCAAATAGCGTTAGTCGGTACCTGGACCCATATTCCGGATGCGCCTGCGGTGCAGAAACCGGCAAGACCCAGTGAAGGGCTCTATCGCCTGACGGTTAATGGCGACGGCACGTTAACGCTGCTCGACGTGGTTAAAATGAAAAGCCCATCGTGGATCGTAAAATCTCGCGATGGCCGTTTCGCCTATGCCACCAATGAGGAGAACGCGGGAACGGTGACCGCCTTGGCAATAGACGACGCTGGCAGCGTGCGGGTGCTGAATACGGTGAACAGTGCGGGCCAGCAGCCGACGCACGCCACCCTCAGTCCGGATGGCAAGTTTCTGTTTGTCGCCAACTACTCCGTCGCCAAAGGCGGCGCGGGGATGACGGTATTGCCAATTGGCAGTGACGGCAAACTGGGTGAACGGGTGCAGCATTATCCGTTTATATCAGGTTCTGGCGCCGTGCAGGGGCGCCAGGAAGGGGGCCATGCGCACTCAACCACCTTCAGCCGCGATGGTAAATATCTGTATGCGGCGGATCTCGGCGGGGACAAGCTGCACGCCTATCGCTATCGCTCGGATAGCGCACAGCCGTTGCAGGCGGATGCATCGCGCGATGTCAGCTTTGCGCCAGGCGCCGGCCCAAGGCACATGGTGTTCTCGCCGAAAGGCGAGTATGCCTATGTCATCACCGAAATGGCGGGTGAAATCGAGGCGTTTACCGTCAGCGACCATCGATTGACGCTACAAGGAAAAGTGAAACTGAACGGCGGGCAGGATTCCGCGGAGGCGAAAAGCGGCGGAGCCATTATCCTCAGCCCGAGCGGCAGATATCTTATTGCCACCAATCGCGGTGCCGATAACCATTTGCTGGTATTAAAAATTGGTGGGGATGGGCTGCCAGGGGAGACGACGCGCTATGAGGCCGGCGGCATTGAGCCGCGTGCGCTCGCTTTCGATGCCACCGGCAACCATCTTTATGTCACGAACGTGTTCACCAATACCGTTACGCTGTTCGATTTCGATGATGAGACGGGGGAGTTGAAGGCCAAAGGTGAGGCGGCGACGATTTCTACGCCGACGGATATCAAGTTTTTCAATTAATGCCAATCATAACGCGCGGAGGAAATCGGGTCTGAGGCGTGGAGAAGGGGGATTGCGGGTGCCGATGATGGGGAATGGCTTGATAATAAATAATGGTGTCCCCGACTGGAATCGAACCAGTAACTAGCCCTTAGGAGGGGCTTGTTATATCCGTTTAACTACGGGGACGCTGCGGGCTGGCAACCGAAGCTGCCGGGGCATTATACCTTTTTTTACCCGCAGAATAAGCGCTTAGCGGCGCGTTTGCTCAATACCTCGCCAGTTAGCGCCGAAATTTCCTCGCCTAACCGACGGCGATCACGGTTTTTCCCCGCCGTGGCGCCGTTTTTCCTGTTGCTGACGCGCCGCCCGTTTTTGGGCGCTCAAATCGTTGCGGATCTGCGCATGGCTTATCAACGCAAAGATAAAGGTGCCGCCGATGATGTTGCCCGCCAGCGTCGGCAGGGCGAACGGATAGACGAATTCCTGCCACCCAATCGCGCCGTTGAACACCAGATAGAGGATCTCTACCGAACCGACCACGATATGGGTCAGATCGCAAATCGCCACCAGGTAGGTCATCAACACGATCACCCAGATTTTCGCCGCGCCGGCGGCCGGGAACATCCATACCATGGTGGCGATGATCCAGCCGGCCAGGATGCCGTTGGCGAACATTTCTCCCGGCGTATGGCGCATCACCTCTTCGCCCAGGCTGATGAAGGCGCGGCGCGTTTCGGCGTCGAACAGCGGCATATGGGTAAACGCCAGCGCCGCCAGCGCGGTGCCGATCAGGTTGCCGAGCAGCACCACGCCCCACAGGCGCAGCAGGATCAGCAGGTTGCGCGGCGTGGGTTTGTGCATGATGGGCAAGACCGCCGTGACGGTGTTTTCGGTAAACAGCTGCTGGCGCGCCATGATGACAATGATAAAACCGAAGGTGTAGCCGAGGTTTTCGATGAAAAAGCGGCTGGGATCGTCCGGCAAGCGGGCGTGGAAAATGCCTTTCGCCGCCAGCGAGGCGCCCATCGACAGCCCGGCGGCGATCGCCGACCACAGCAGCGCCAGCCCATCGCGCTCCAGCTCTTTTTCGCCTTCCATTCGGATCTGTTCATGCACCGCCGCCGCGCGCGACGGCAGATTCTCTTCCCTGACTTCGATTTCGCGCTTGCCCTGTTCCTGCTCTTCGCTCTCTACCTGCATTGTCTCATCCGGCTCGTGCTCCTGGCGTTGCTGTTCGTTCATGCTGTCGCTCCTGCTCAATAAGGGTGAGGTCACGTCATTAAGCGTAGTTGCCCGGCCTAAATGCGGCGAAATACAGAAAAAGGTAACAAGAGTTAAAATCCGCCGGTTTTTTCCGCGCATTCTTGATCCTGCTCGCCATATTGGCCCCTCGGCGCGCCCGCCGCAGGCTGCGTGTGGGGAAAGGCTTATGCTATGATTCGCTATCCCAAAGAAAAATATGAGTTCCCCGATGCTGGAAGCCAAAAGTCTGAGTTGCGTGCGCGATGAGCGCATCCTGTTTAGCGAGCTAAGCTTTTCAGTTCAGCCGGGCGATATCATTCAGGTAGAGGGGCCGAACGGCGCGGGCAAGACCAGTTTGCTGCGCATCCTCGCCGGTCTGGCGCGGCCGGACGGCGGTGAGGTGTGCTGGCGCGGGCGTGACACGCTGCGCGCTCGCGCGGATTACCAGCAAGATTTGCTGTTTATCGGCCATCAACCGGGCATAAAAGCCGTATTGACACCCTTCGAAAACCTGCAGTTTTATCAGGCGGTGCGCGGCGCGGTCGAGCATCAGGCTATCTGGCGCGCGCTGGAGCAGGTGGGGTTGGTGGGCTACGAAGATCTGCCGGTGGCGCAGCTTTCCGCCGGGCAGCAGCGGCGCGTGGCGTTGGCGCGCCTGTGGCTCAGCGCGGCGCCGCTGTGGATCCTCGATGAGCCGCTAACGGCGATCGATAAACAGGGCGTGGCCGAGTTGATTAGCCTTTTTGAGCAACATGCGCAGCGGGGCGGCATGGTATTGTTGACCACCCATCAGGATTTGGCCGGCGTCAGCCAAACGGTGGGCAAAATTCGTTTGGCGGAACACGACGCGGGGAGTTTGTGATGTTTTTGACCCTGGTGCGTCGCGAACTGAAAATCGCCTGCCGTAAAGGTTCGGAGATCGTCAACCCGCTGTGGTTTTTCCTGATTGTGATCACGCTGTTCCCGTTGGGGATTGGCCCGGAGCCGCAGCTGCTGGCGCGCATTGCGCCGGGCATCGTATGGGTGGCGGCGCTGTTGGCCTCGCTGCTGTCGCTGGAGCGGCTGTTTCGCGACGATTTTCTCGATGGCTCGCTGGAGCAGATGTTGCTGCTGCCGACGCCGCTGCCGATGACGGTGCTGGGCAAAGTGTGTGCTCACTGGGTCGTGACGGGATTGCCGCTGCTGATCCTGTCGCCGCTGGTGGCGCTGCTGTTGTCGCTTGATATGCAAACCTGGCTGGCGGTGGCGGGTACGCTGCTGCTCGGCACGCCGACGCTGAGCCTGATCGGCGCTATCGGCGTGGGGCTGACCGTCGGCCTGCGCAAAGGGGGCGTGCTGCTCAGCCTGCTGGTGCTGCCGCTGTATATCCCGGTGCTGATCTTCGCCACCGGCGCGATCGACGCCGCCGCGATGGGCATGCCGATCGACGGTTACCTGGCGATACTCGGCGCGATGCTGGCGGGCAGCGTGACATTGGCGCCGTTTGCCGCCGCAGCGGCGCTGCGAGTGAGCGTGCACTAGCTAACAAATTGAATGAACAGACGGGGCAAGGCCGGCAAGAGCGTACCCCGCAGAAGATTTTCGCCGTTTCGAAAGCTCGAGGCGGCCGACGCATAAAAATTACCGTGAGCACTGACGACAATGTGGAAATGGTTACATCAACTGGCGCGGCCTGAACGGCTGTATCACGTCTGCGGCCGCTTTATCCCCTGGCTGGGGCTGGCGGCGGCGGCCTGCCTGCTGCTTGGCTGGGCATGGGGCTTTGGCTTCGCGCCGAAGGATTATCAGCAGGGCGACAGCTTCCGCATCATTTATATTCACGTGCCGGCGGCCATGTGGTCGATGGGCATCTATGCCTCGATGGCGGTGGCGGCGTTTATCGGCCTGGTGTGGCAGATGAAAATGTCCGATACCGTGGTGGCGGCGATGGCGCCGATCGGCGCGGTGTTCACCTTTATCGCGCTGGTGACCGGCTCCGCCTGGGGCAAGCCGATGTGGGGCACCTGGTGGGTATGGGATGCGCGGCTGACCTCCGAGCTGGTGCTGCTGTTCCTTTATATGGGCGTCATCGCGCTGTATAACGCTTTCGAAGACCGCCGCCTGGCGGGCCGGGCCGCCGGCATTCTGGTGCTGGTGGGCGTGGTGAACATTCCGATCATCCATTTCTCCGTCGAATGGTGGAACACGCTGCATCAGGGCTCGACCAACATGCAGCAATCCATCGCGCCCAGCATGCGCACCCCGCTGCGCTGGGCGATCCTCGGCTACCTGCTGTTGTTCGTCACGCTGACGCTGATGCGCCTGCGCAATCTGATCCTGTTCCAGGAGCGCCAGCGCCCGTGGGTCGCCGGGCTGGTGAACAAGGAGCGTCAGTCATGAATGCCGCATTCGATTCCTGGCCGGCGTTTTTCGCCATGGGCGGTTATGCCTTCTATGTCTGGCTGGCGGTCGCCGCCACGCTGATTTCGCTGTTGGGGCTGGTGGCGCACACCGTCTGGCAGCGGCGGCAGTTGCTCGCCGAGATCGGCCGCCGTCAGGCGCGCGAGCGGCGCATTCGCCATGCGCAACAATCAAAACAAAAATCCGCCGCACCGCGGGAGAAATCATTGTGAATCCACGTCGTAAAAGCCGCCTTTATCTGGCGATCGTTGTGCTGATCGGCATTGCGCTGACCGCGACCCTGATGCTGTACGCGCTGCGCTCCAACATCGATCTGTTCTATACCCCGGGTGAGATCCTGCAGGGCAAGGGCGAAAATCATAAGAAGCCCGAGGTCGGCCAACGGCTGCGCATCGGCGGCATGGTGATGCCGGGCTCGGTGAAACGCGATCCCAATACGCTGCAGGTCAGCTTCAAGATTTACGACGCGCGCGGCGCGATCGGCGTGACCTACACCGGCATTCTGCCGGACCTGTTCCGCGAAGGGCAGGGCGTGGTGGCGCAGGGCGTGCTGGGCGAGGGCAACGTGGTCAACGCGCGTGAAGTGCTGGCCAAGCACGACGAGAAATACACACCGCCGGAAGTGGCCGACGCGATGAAAGAGAATCACAAAGGGCCGGCGGAAGCGTATAACGCGCCGCAGGCGGAGGGCGCCAAGTCATGATGCCGGAACTGGGCAGTTTTCTGCTGTGCCTGGCGCTGGCGATCGCGCTGCTGCTGAGCATTTACCCGCAGTGGGGCGCGGCGCGACAGGACAGCCGCATGATGGCGGTGGCCCGCCCGCTGACCTATGGCATGTTCGCCGCGATTGCGCTGGCGTTCCTGTGCCTGGTGCATGCCTTCGTGGTCAATGACTTTACCGTCGCCTACGTGGCCACCAACTCCAATACCCAACTGCCGGTGTATTACCGCATCGCCGCCACCTGGGGGGCGCACGAAGGTTCGCTGCTGCTGTGGGTGCTGCTGCTGAGCTGCTGGTCGCTGGCGGTGGCGTTGTGCAGCCGGGCGATGCCGCAGGACGCGGTGGCGCGGGTGCTGTCGGTGATGGGGATGATCACCGCCGGCTTCCTGCTGTTCATCATCATGACCTCCAATCCGTTCACCCGCACGCTGCCGAACTTCCCGATCGACGGCAGCGATCTCAACCCGCTGCTGCAGGATATCGGCCTGATCTTCCACCCGCCGCTGCTGTACATGGGCTATGTCGGCTTCTCGGTCGCCTTCGCGTTCGCCATCGCCTCGCTGATGGCCGGCCGGCTCGACACCGCCTGGGCGCGCTGGTCACGCCCGTGGACTACCGCCGCCTGGGTGTTCCTCACGCTGGGCATCGTGCTCGGATCGGCCTGGGCCTACTATGAGTTGGGCTGGGGCGGTTGGTGGTTCTGGGATCCGGTAGAGAACGCCTCCTTTATGCCGTGGCTGGCCGGCACCGCGCTGATGCATTCGCTGGCGGTGACCGAAAAACGCGGCACGTTCAAAGCCTGGACGGTGCTGCTGGCGATCACCGCCTTCTCGCTGTGCCTGCTGGGCACCTTCCTGGTGCGCTCCGGCGTGCTGGTCTCGGTGCACTCCTTCGCCTCCGATCCGGCGCGCGGCATGTTTATTCTCGCCTATCTGGTGATCGTCATCGGCGGTTCGCTGCTGCTGTACGCGGTCAAGGGCGGCCAGGTGCGCAGCCGGGTGCAGCACGAGACTTTCTCGCGCGAGACCTTCCTGCTGGGCAATAACGTGTTGCTGATCGCCGCCATGCTGGTGGTGCTGTTGGGCACGCTGCTGCCGCTGGTGCACAAACAGTTGGGGCTGGGCAGCATTTCGATCGGCGAGCCGTTCTTCAACACCATGTTCACCTGGCTGATGGCGCCATTGGCGCTGCTGTTGGGTATCGGGCCGCTGGTGCGCTGGCGCCGCGATGAGCCGCGCAAGCTGTGGCGCCGCCTCGGCGTGGCGCTGCTGGTGACGCTGGTGCTGTCGATTCTGCTGCCGTGGCTGCTGCAGGACAGCATCGCCGGCATGACGGTGGTGGGCCTGATCATGGCGCTGTGGGTGATCATCCTGACGCTGATGGAGCTGCATGAGCGCGCCACCCACCGCCACGGTTTCTGGCGCGGTCTGCGGCAGCTGTCTCGCAGCCATTGGGGCATGGTGCTCGGCCACCTCGGCGTGGCGGTGACGGTGATCGGCATCGCCTTCAGCCAGAACTACAGCGTGGAGCGCGACGTGCGGATGAAGGCCGGCGACAGCGTGGATATCCACAATTATCACTTCGTGTTCCGCGACGTGCACGACATTCGCGGCCCGAACTACAGCGGCGGCGTCGGCATCATCGACGTGACGCGCAACGGCAAGCCGGAGGCGACGCTGCATGCGGAGAAACGCTACTACAGCGTGGCGCGCAGCATGATGACCGAGGCGGCGATCGACGGCGGGTTCAGCCGCGATCTGTACGCGGCGCTGGGCGAGGAGCTGGAAGACGGATCCTGGGCGGTGCGTCTGTATTACAAACCCTTCGTGCGCTGGATCTGGTTCGGCGGCGTCTTTATGGCGATCGGCGGCCTGCTGTGCATTCTCGACCCGCGTTATCGCATGAGCAAAAAGCTCAAGCGCGAAGGCAAGCTGGAGGCGCAATCATGAAGCGTAAGCTGCTGTTTATCCCATTGATACTTTTCCTGCTGTTGGTGGCGGCCCTGATGGTGCAGCTGACGCGCAACGCGGGCGGCGAAGATCCGACCATGCTGGAGTCGGCGCTGATCGGCAAACCGGTGCCGACCTTCAAGCTGGAATCGCTGGATCAGCCCGGCAAAACCTACGATCAGGCGGTGCTGCGCGACGGCAAGCCGATCTTGCTCAACGTCTGGGCCACCTGGTGCCCGACCTGCCGCGCGGAACATCAGTATCTCAATACGCTGGCGGCGCGCGGCGTACGGGTGGTCGGCCTGAACTATAAAGACGATCGCGCCAAGGCGGTGGCCTGGCTGAATTCCCTGGGCAATCCCTATGCGCTCAGCCTGTACGACGGTGACGGCATGCTGGGGTTGGATCTCGGGGTGTACGGCGCGCCTGAGACCTTCCTTATCGACGGCCAGGGGATCATTCGCTATCGCCACGCCGGCGACATGAATGAGCGCGTCTGGCAGCAGGAAGTGCTGCCGTTGTATAAAAAGTACGGGGGTGAGGCATGAGGTTGATTGTTCTGCTGTGCGCCGCGCTGCTGAGCTGGAGCGCCGCCGCGGCGATCGATACCTATCGCTTCAACTCCGTCGAGCAGGAGCAGCAGTATCGCGAGTTGACCGAACAGCTGCGCTGCCCGAAATGCCAGAACAACAGCATTGCCGATTCCAACGCCATTATCGCCGCCGACATGCGCACCAAGGTGTACGAGCTGATGATGCAGGGGCAAAGCAAGCAGCAGATCATCGATTACATGGTGGCGCGTTATGGCAACTTCGTCACCTACGAGCCGCCGGTAACGCCGGCGACGCTGATCTTGTGGATCGGCCCGCTGCTGTTCGTATTGATCGGCGGGGCGGTGGTGATCCTGCGCACCCGTCGCAAGCCCGACGCGGCGGTGGACGATGCATTCTCCGAACGGGAACGGCAGCGCCTGGCGGCGCTGTTGCAAGAGACTGACAGGAAGAAACCCTAATGGCTTTTTGGCTGATTATTTGCGTGTTGCTGACCGGCGCCGCCGCGTTGCTGGTGGTGCCGGCGATGCGCCACGGCAAGCAGAGCGCCGCCACGCGCGATGCGTTGAACAAGGCGTTTTATCAGGATCGCCTCAGCGAGTTGGAGCAGGATGAGCAGCAGGGCGTGGTAGCCGAGCGTCCGGAACTGGTCAAAGAGCTGCAACAGAACCTGTTGAACGACATCCCGGCCGAGCAGATGGCGCAGGCGAAGCCGATCAACCGCTGGGCGCTGGTGCCGGGCGTGCTGCTATTGCTGGCGGTGACCGTTGGCTTTTATCTGAAAACCGGCGGGCTGGCGCAGGTGCTGGACTGGCGCCTGGTGCAGGCGCAAATGCCGGAATTGCGCGAGCGCGTCGCCAATGAGCGCGCCAAACCGCTGAGCATGGAAGAGATTGCCCGTCTCGGGTTGGGGCTGCGCACCGCGCTGCAGCAGGACGATCGCAATATCAACGACTGGATGATGCTGGGGCGCGTCGGCATGGCGTTGAACAATGCCACTACCGCCACGCAGGCCTTTGCTCATGCTTATCAATTGGATCCGAATAGTCTGGAAGTGCGGCTCGGCTATGCCGAGGTCTTGACGCGATCCAACGATCCGGAGGATAACAAGCAGGCGACGCAGCTGTTGCGGCGCATGATCGCGGAAAACCACAGCGATCCGCGGGTGCTGAGCCTGCTGGCGTTCAATGCCTTCGAACAGGGCGATTTCAAACAGGCGATCGGCGCCTGGCAAGTGATGCTGCAGCTGCTGCCGGCCAACGATCCGCGCGCGGAAGTGATAAAGCGCAGTATTGCACAAGCAAAAGCCCAGGCCGGCGGAGAAACTGTTAAACTGAATGTGACTGTTTCACTGTCACCGCAGGCGGCGAAAGCCATGCCGCCGCAGGGGACGCTGGTTATCTCGGTGACCGACGGCGTCAGCCCGGTGCCGGTCGCGGTAAAACAATTGCCGTTGAGCCGTTTTCCGCTGTCTTTCTCTCTGGACGACAGCAACGCCATGATGCCCGAGCGTCTACTCTCGGCACAGCATCAGGTGCAGGTGCGTGTGCGCCTCTCACAGGACGGATTGGCCACGCCGCAGCCGGGGGACTGGTTCGGCGAAAGCTCGCTGCAGACATTCAGCGGTAAAGAGCAGGTTAGCGTTCAGATAAACAAGCAGGTCCCTGAAAAATAAGACCGAACGTGTTTTTATGGAGAAAAATATGAACTTTCGCCTGACTGGGGTGGCATTCGCAGCGGCATTACTGGTGGGCTGTGCCAGCGCGCCAGACAATGAGCCGCAAGGGCGTTCCGATCCTCTGGAAGGATTTAACCGGACGATGTTCGACTTCAACTACAACGTCCTGGATCCTTATATTCTGCGTCCGGTCGCGGTGGCCTGGCGCGACTACGTGCCGATGCCGGCGCGTAACGGCATCAGCAACTTCACCTCCAACCTGGAAGAGCCGGCCAGCATGGTCAACGCCTTCCTCAAGGGCGATCCCTACCGCGGGATGATCCACTTCAACCGTTTCTTCCTGAACACCCTGCTTGGGATGGGCGGTCTGATCGACGTGGCCGGCATGGCCAACCCGAAACTGGCGCGCGAAGAACCGAACCGCTTCGGCAGCACGCTGGGTCATTACGATGTGGGTTACGGCCCGTACGTGATGTTGCCGGGCTACGGCAGCTTCACGCTGCGTGACGAAGGCGGCGACTTTGCGGATACGCTGTATCCGATGCTGAGCTACCTGACCTTCTGGATGTCGGCGGGCAAATGGGTGGTCGAGGGTATCGAAACCCGCGCTCAACTGCTGGATTCCGACGGCCTGCTGCGCAACTCTTCCGATCCTTATGTCATGGTGCGCGAGGCTTACTTCCAGCGCCACGATTTCATCGCCAACGGCGGCTCGCTCAAGCCGGAAGAGAACCCGAACGCCAAGGCGATTCAGGGCGAACTGGACGAGATCGACTCGCAGTAATCCTGGGCATTATGCCAATGAAAACCCGCCGTCAGGCGGGTTTTTTTATGCTGGCGGCAAGCGGCAGGCAAAGAAAAAGCGCCCCAGGGGGCGCTTTGGCATCCATCTCAGGCGAGATTAGAAGCGGTAGTTGAAGTTGGCGCCGTACAGCCAGGCTTTACCCACCGAGTTGAAGGTGTAAGGGCCTTCGTTGATGGTGACTTTCTGGCCGTGCATGTAGGACACGCCGACATCAACCGAGGCGTCTTTGTTGAACGCATAGGTAGTACCGGCACTCAGCCAGAAACGGTCCTGATCGGGAATGGAGATCGAACGGTTTTGGGCGGGCACCGGGCTGTCATCGAAGGCGATACCGGTCCGGAAGGTCCAGTTGTCGTCGTAGAAGTAGGTGGTGCCCAGCGCGATACGGTAGGCATCGCGGAAGCCTTCATGCTTCTCGAACAGCGTCTGACCATTGTTGCCGGTGGCTCTCAACTCCTGGAACTGGCTCCAGCTGGTATAGGCCAGGCTGTAGTGAATGGCCCACTGCGGCGCCACTTTGTTGTAACCGGACAGCTCCCACATTTCCGGCAGGTTCAGATCCAGAGAACCCGGGATGGTGCTGCCGCTGGTGCCCCAAGGCAAGCCTAAGCCCAGAGATTGAGTCAGAGGGTTGAATTGTGCTGGCAGGCTGCTCTTGTAATCGCCGTCGAACTTGATTTTGACTTCAGAGCGATAGGTGAAGCCGTAACGGTTGTTTTCATCCACTTCGTACAGGATGCCGGCGTTCCAGCCGTAACCCCATTTATCGCCTTTCAGGTGAGAAATCTGGGTATCGCCAGGGATTTGAGCGATCATTCCGGCTTGCTGAGGCGTTAATCTACCGGTTTGCAGGCCTTGACCTGCAAGCAGTTTCGGCAATTCACCGGCGTAACGTTCCAGTTTGGCTTTGGCGTACACCGCATCGAAGCCCAGACCGAAGCTGAAGTGTTGATTCAGACGGTAGGCGCCGCTCAGGTTGAGGTTAACGGTAGTCAGATCGGTCTTACCGCCGTAAGCGCCGGCGGTATAACCGTCGTTGAATTCGGTCGCCAAACCGAAGTTGCTGGTGACCGAGCCGCCTACGGCGAACTGATCGTTAATCGGGTGAACATAATGCAGGTTCGGCACCCAGGCGACAGGGGCGATATTTTTGGAGTCCAGGCTGGCGCCGGAAGGCGATTTGCCGGTGATGTCAACGTCCGGGTCGATGAAGACTGCGCCGATGGACAGCTCGGGGCGGGTATACATCATCAACAACGCCGGGTTGCGGCTTGCGGAAGCCGCCGTATCCGCCATGGCGCCTTCGCCAGAATACGAACGTCCTAAACCAGCTGATGAGAACTCATTCAGCTGGAATCCTGCGGCAGACACGTTTGAAGAAATAATTGCCACTGCAGCTGCGAGAGCTGATTTAGTCAATAGGTTTTTCTGGCTCATGACCAAAACCTCATTATGTGTTTATTATTTAAACTATTGTTACACGAAGTAACAAGGAGCGCGGGATTGTAGGGTCCGTTATCGTTCAGACAAATCAGACCAGTGGCTGAAGTATAGGTCTGACCTGTGAAATTGTTGCAAGTTTGTTTTTGAAATATTTCCAACCTGATATCAAAAAAGAGATCTGCTTAACAAAAAGCCAGCGGTAAATAACAAAATTCTTACCGTTCCTTAGCAGATGCTCATTTTTATTTGTGATTTCCATCACTTAAAACACCCAGTAAAAGTAAGTGCTAGTGATTGCCGGCGTGGAAGCGTAAAATACCCGCAGAATTTTGTGGCTTTGTGCCGGTGAGTGAAACGGCAATTTGGGCTGATAACAGAGGCCCTTGAGGAGAACCAATCATGTCAGATGCAATTAATAAATGCAGCGCCCAGGAAACCGCCGCGTGTTGCTGCGTGGATGTCGGCACCGTGATGGATAACACCGATTGCACCGCGTCCTACAGCCAGGTGTTCGGTAATCAACAAGATGCGGAGGCGATGCTGGCGGCCCTGAGCGAAAAGGCGCGCGCGGTCGAGTCCGATCCTTGTGACATCAGCAGTAGCATTAAACCGGTTGACGGCGGCGTGCAGTTGGAGGCCGATTTCACCTTCGCCTGCCAGGCGGAAACCCTGATCTTCCAGCTCGGCCTGCGTTAATCCCCGCTTTACCCCCGGCGCCGCCTGCTGCGCGCCGGGGATTTCCTTCTCCGCCTCGTTCCCCATAGAAAGTGCGCCTGCTCGCAGTTTTGATCTCTGCCGGTTTGCCAAATGTAACCGTTTGGTTAACAATGACCTCATCAGGTCAGACCTCTTTCTGCCCATTGCGCTGACGTTATTTTCTTCAGGAGCATTTATGAGTAAGGCACTGCCGTTGGTGACCCGTCATGGTGACCGCATTGCGATTGTGAATGGACTGCGTACCCCCTTTGCCAAACAGGCGACTGCCTATCACGGCATTCCGGCGGTGGATTTAGGGAAAACGGCGGTGAGCGAGCTATTGGCGCGCAGCGGCATCGATCCGCAACTGATCGAACAGCTGGTGTTCGGCCAGGTGGTGCAAATGCCCGAGGCGCCGAACATCGCGCGTGAAATCGTGCTGGGCACCGGCATGAGCGTTCATACCGACGCTTACAGCGTGTCGCGCGCCTGCGCCACCAGCTTCCAGGCGATCGCCAACGTGGCGGAGAGCATCATGGCCGGCAGCATCAGCGTCGGCATCGCCGGCGGGGCGGACTCTTCTTCCGTCTTGCCGATCGGGGTCAGCAAGGCGTTGGCGCGCACGCTGGTGGACGTCAACAAGGCGCGCACGCTGTCGCAGCGTCTCAAACTGTTCAGCCGGCTGAAATTCCGCGATCTGATGCCGGTGCCGCCGGCGGTGGCGGAGTATTCCACCGGTCTGCGCATGGGCGATACCGCTGAGCAGATGGCGAAAAGCCACGGCATCACCCGCGAAGCGCAGGATGCGCTGGCGCACCGTTCCCACGAACTGGCGGCCAGAGCCTGGCGGGAGGGGTGGCTGCGCGACGAGGTGATGACCGCCTACGTGCCGCCTTACCGCGCGCAGCTTTCCGAAGACAACAATATCCGCAAAGACTCCAGCCTGGCTTCTTACGCCAAGCTGAAACCGGCGTTCGATCGCAAGCATGGCAGCGTCACCGCGGCCAACAGCACGCCGCTGACAGACGGCGCGGCGGCGGTACTGATGATGAGCGAATCGCGCGCCAAAGCGCTGGGGCTGCAGCCGCTCGGCTATCTGCGCAGTTTCGCCTTCGCCGCCATCGACGTGTGGGAAGACATGCTGCTGGGGCCTTCTTACGCTACGCCGCTGGCGTTGGATCGCGCCGGCATCGGTCTGGCCGATCTGACGCTCATCGACATGCATGAAGCTTTCGCCGCGCAAACGCTGGCTAACCTGAAGATGTTCGCCAGCGAAGCGTTCGCCCGCGAGAAGCTTGGCCGCAGCCAGGCGATCGGCGAGGTGGACATGGACAAATTCAACGTCTTGGGCGGTTCCATCGCCTATGGCCACCCGTTCGCCGCCACCGGCGCGCGCATGATCACCCAGACGCTGCGCGAGCTGAAACGCCGCGGCGGCGGGTTGGGCCTGACCACCGCCTGCGCCGCCGGCGGGTTAGGCGCCGCGATGATCGTGGAGGTGGAATAATGAGTGCCGAAAACGCATTGCACGAACAGCGGGCCAAACCGTCGGCCTTTCAGCTGACGATTCGCCCCGACAATATCGGCGTGATCACCATCGACGTGCCGGGCGACAAGGTCAATACGCTCAAGGCCGAGTTCGTCGAACAGGTGAATGACGTGCTGATCCGGGCGCAGCAGCATACCGCGCTGGAAGGGCTGGTGATCGTTTCCGGCAAGCCGGACTCGTTTATCGCCGGCGCCGACATCACTATGATCGCCGCCTGCACCAGCGCCAAAGAGGCGGAAACGCTGGCCAAGAAAGGGCAGAGCACGCTGGCGCAGATCGCCGCCTTCCCGGTGCCGGTGGTGGCCGCCATCCACGGCGCCTGCCTTGGCGGCGGCCTGGAGTTGGCGCTGGCCTGCCACGGCCGCGTCTGTTCGCTGGATGACAAAACCGCGCTCGGTCTGCCGGAAGTGCAACTGGGCCTGCTGCCGGGCTCTGGCGGCACTCAGCGCCTGCCGCGCCTGATCGGCGCCGCCAAGGCGCTGGACATGATCCTGACCGGCAAGCACATTCGCGCCCGCCAGGCGCTGCGCATGGGGCTGGTGGACGACGCCGTGCCGCAGTCGATCCTGTTGCAGACCGCCATCGAGCGGGTGAAACAGGGCTGGAAACATCAGCGCGAGCTGCCGTGGCAGGATCGCCTGCTCAACGGCCCGCTGGGCAGAAATCTGCTGTTCAGCATCGTGCGCAAGAAAACGTTGGCGAAAACCCACGGCAACTACCCGGCGGCGGAGCGCATTATTCAGGTGGTGCGCACCGGGCTGGATCACGGCAGCGCCAGCGGTTATGAGGCCGAAGCGCGCGCCTTTGGCGAGCTGGCGATGACGCCGCAGTCGGCGGCGTTGCGCAGCCTGTTCTTCGCCTCCACCGCACTGAAAAAAGAGCGGGGCGGCAACGCTCAGCCGCATGCCCTGCATCGCGTCGGCATTCTCGGCGGCGGCCTGATGGGCGGCGGCATCGCCTGTGTCACCGCCACGCGCGGCGGTTTGCCGGTTCGCATCAAAGACATCAATGAAACCGGCATCAATCACGCGCTGAAATACAGCTGGGATGTGCTCGGCAAACGGGTACGCAGCAAGCGCATGCGCCCGGCGGAGCGGCAAAAACAGATGATGCTGATCTCCGGCTCTACCGATTACACCGGCTTTGAGCAGGCGGATATCGTGGTCGAGGCGGTGTTTGAGGATCTGGCGCTGAAACAGCAGATGGTGGCCGAGGTCGAAGCGAACTGCGCGCCGCATACCGTGTTCGCCTCCAACACCTCTTCGCTGCCTATCGGCCACATCGCCGAAAAGGCCCAGCGGCCGCAGCAGGTGATTGGTCTGCACTACTTCAGCCCGGTGGATAAAATGCCGCTGGTGGAAGTGATCCCGCACGCCGGCACCAGCGAAGAGACCATCGCCACCAGCGTGGCGCTGGCGCACAAGCAGGGCAAGACCGCCATCGTGGTGGGCGACAGCGCCGGTTTTTACGTCAACCGCATCCTGGCGCCGTACATCAACGAAGCGGCGCGCTGCCTGCTGGAAGGCGAGCCGATGGAGTCGCTGGACAAGGCGCTGGTGGACTTCGGTTTCCCGGTCGGCCCGATTACCCTGCTGGATGAAGTGGGCATCGACGTTGGCACCAAAATCATTCCCGTGCTGGTCGAGGCGCTGGGGCCGCGTTTCGCCGCGCCGGCTGCGTTCGATGCGGTGCTGAAGGACGGGCGTAAGGGGCGCAAGAACGGCCGCGGCTTCTATCTCTACCCGAGCGAAGGGCAGCAGCGGCAGCGGCGTAAACGTGCGGATACCTCATTGTATACGTTGCTCGGCGTCACGCCGAAGTCGCACATGCTGCCGGCGACCGTCGCCCAGCGCTGCGTGATGATGATGCTGAACGAAGCGGCGCGCTGCCTGGATGAAGGCGTGATCCGCAGCGCGCGCGACGGCGATATCGGTGCGGTGTTCGGCATCGGCTTCCCGCCGTTCCTCGGCGGCCCGTTCCGCTATATGGACGAGCTCGGCGCCGAAAAAGTGGTGAAAACGTTGGAATACCTGCGCCAGCAGCACGGCGAGCACTTTGCGCCGTGCGAACGCTTGCAGCGCATGGCGCAGCAGGGCGAGCGTTTTTACCCGCAGGGGAGCTGAACGCAGGACGGCCCGATTTGCACTATAGTTGCAACAGGGCCGCGTTGTGATCGCCATCACTCCTTGCAACAGCGTCAGCCGGTGAGGCTGTACAGCAAGGCGCAGGCAGCGGTAAG
>NZ_JVEL01000216.1:0-11626 GCF_001076875.1 Serratia sp. 506_PEND | reverse complement strand
ACGTTAACGACTGGTATCAGCTAACGCTTTTTACTGGGACATATATGCCTGGTTGTCATGATTATTTTGCATCAAACCAAGCAGCCATTTTTTCCTTTGTATCATTTTTTACTTCGTCGTCGATATGCATGCCAACAGAAGCTAAAGCGGTAGCGAGTACACCCAGATCGTCCGTGTATCCCACCACAGGCACGACATCAGGGATCGCATCAATTGGCAATACAAAATACGCCAACGCCCCGTAGATGGCTGTTTTGGCCCACAGTGGGGTATTAGGACGTTGAGCGGCAAAGTAAAGCCAAAGTGCTTTCTCAATCACCTCGCTTCCTGCTTTCTTTGCGTAACGCATGATTTTATTCCAGAAGCTGCTGTCGTCGAAATCTTCTGCTGTAGTATGTTTGTTTTCCAATTTAATTTCCTTTTAAAACAATTAATTATATTAATTATTATTGAGTTTGATTATTGTTCTTTAACTTATTTGAGGATTGGCAAGCATCCTGCTTTGAATGCGGCTGCCAGAATACCATTTGTAAGATGAGCAGCAATGAGATGAGGAAGGATAGTACGCTTGGAAATGAAATTACCCAAAAGAAAAAGGCGCTTATCAAATGAGATAAAGCGCCTTTTATCAACACGTTAACTGACTAGTATCAGTTCATGCCGTATTTTTTCAGCTTCTTGCGCAGCGTGCCGCGGTTGATGCCCATCATCAGGGCTGCGCGGGTCTGGTTGCCACGGGTGTATTGCATCACCATGTCCAACAGTGGCTGTTCAACTTCAGCCAGTACCAGCTCATACAGGTCATTTACGTCTTGACCGTTCAGTTGAGCAAAATAGTTCTTCAGTGCTTGTTTAACCGAGTCACGCAGAGGCTTTTGAGTCACCTGATCTTGTGAGTTAACGGTAGAAACGGTCAGTACGTCAGAATTTACGCGTTGTTCGAACATAGTTCTGTCAGCTCTTTTTTTACGCTAAGATTTTCGAAATATGCCTCCAACGCCTCCAGCTGTTCGCTGGCATCCTCTATGGCGTTGAATGTGCGCCGAAACTGGTCATTCGGAGCGTGTTCCTGGAGATACCAGGACACGTGCTTACGAGCAATCCGGAATCCCTTGCCTTGGCCATAGAAGCCGTGCAATTCCCGAATGTGCCCAATCAACAAGCGCTTCACCTCGCCAAGCGGCAGCGGCGGCAGCAACTCCCCAGTGTCCAGATAATGCTGGATTTCCCGGAAGATCCAGGGTCTCCCCTGAGCAGCGCGGCCTATCATCAGGGCATCGGCCCCGGTGTAGTCGAGCACTGCTCTGGCTTTATGCGGGTCAGTAATATCCCCATTCGCGATAATCGGAATGGAAACACTCTGCTTAACTGCCCGAATGCTGTCGTATTCCGCGTCGCCGTTAAACAGACAGGCGCGGGTTCGGCCGTGAATCGTCAGGGCCTGAATACCACAGTCTTCGGCCAGTTGGGCAATCTCTACACAGTTACGATGCTCTGGCGCCCAGCCGGTGCGAATCTTCAGCGTTACCGGCACATCCACCGCGTCAACCACCGCGTGGAGGATCCGTTTAACCAGATCCGGGTACTGCAACAAAGCGGACCCGGCAAGCTTCCGGTTCACTTTTTTGGCCGGGCATCCCATATTGATGTCAATGATCTGCGCGCCGCTGGCCACGTTGATACGCGCGGCGGCGGCCATATCATCAGGATCGCATCCGGCAATCTGCACGGAGCGGATCCCTGGTTCATCGCTATGCACCATACGCAGACGCGACTTATCCGTCCGCCACACCTCCGGGTTGGAGGAGAGCATTTCGGATACGGCCATCCCAGCACCCATTGCATGACAGAGGGTTCTGAACGGGCGATCTGTAATACCGGCCATCGGGGCCGCAATCAGGCAATTAGTAAGCTGGTGGTGTCCAATGCGCATAGACAAAGAGTGACCATACTGTGTCCGCAAGGGCGCGTATATTACGCATTTTTGCGCCGAGATGAAAGGCCAAACTTTAACCAATTGGCTCGCTATTAGGGCAAAAAATGCGCTGCGCAGTGATTCATAAAAATATTGTATATATTTTACAATGAGTTGACGAAAAGCGCTTGTTTTGTGTGCGGTAAAATATTCGCCTTTGCGCAGGATATTATCTGCATTCGCCCGCTATTTTTGCCGGGATAGCCTGCCTGGAAGGCGCATTGTCAGGGCGATCCATCGTTGAAAGGCGAAAAATTGCATAAAATTTTGTCTTGCCCGTGGCCGATCGCCGGACAAAAAAAATCCACCGGCGTGGGGCCGGTGGATGAGCGGGCAATAGACCGTGGCGCTTACTTACGGCGGCCGGTGATGCGGCACCACTCTTCACGCTCGGCGACCGGATCGAGCGCGAACTTCTCTTCGTAGGCTTCCGCTACGCTGCTCGCCTGGCTGGCCAGCACGCCGGACAGCCCCAAATGACCGCCGGCCTTCGGCAGGCAACCGATCAGCGGCGCCAGCTCGCGCAGCGGGCCGGCGAGGATGTTGGCGACCACCACGTCCGCCAGCAGGTCCGCCGGCTGGTCTTTCGGCAGGTACAGCTCCAGACGCTCTGAGACGCCGTTACGCTGCGCGTTGTCGCGGCTGGCCTGAATGGCCTGGGGATCGATGTCGATGCCGATAGCGCGCGCCGCACCCAGCTTCAGCGCGGCGATCGCCAGAATGCCGGAACCGCAGCCGAAGTCGATGACGGTTTTGCCGGCCAGATCGAGGCCGTCCAGCCACTGCAGACACAGCGCGGTGGTCGGGTGGGTGCCGGTGCCGAACGCCAGGCCCGGATCGAGCATCACGTTAACCGCGTCAGGATCCGGCACGTCGCGCCAGCTCGGGCAGATCCACAAGCGCTCGCCGAAGCGCATCGGGTGGAAGTTGTCCATCCATTCGCGCTCCCAGTCCTTGTCTTCCAGCTGTTCTATCTTGTGGCGGAAACCGGCGCCCAGCAGCGGGTGCTGCTCCAGCATCGCCACCACCTCGGCCATATCGGTTTCCGCGTCGTACAGGCCGATCACATCGGTATCGCCCCACAGCAGGGTTTCACCCGGCAGCGGCTCGAACACCGGGTTGTCATGGGTGTCCTGGAAGGTCACCGACACGGCGCCGCTTTCCACCAGCGCGTCGCTCAGGTCTTCCGCCTGGCTGCCGGTGGTGTTCAGTTTGAGTTGGATCCAAGGCATAGCAATTCTCTTCAAGAGGGTAATGATGACGCCGCCCGGCGCTTTTCGCCGACGACGTTACCGAGATAAAACGCCAACAGGCTGAGCAACAGCGAAGGCACGATAGGATGCAGCCCCGCCGGTTGCAGGTTGAAGCTGGCCAATAGCGTATAGCATACCGCACCCGACACCATTGAGCTAAGCGCTCCCTGAGCATTGGCGCGTTCCCAATACAGACCCAGCACCAGCGGCCACAGGAACACCGCCTCCAGCCCGCCGAAAGCCAGCAGGTTGAGCCAGATGATCATCTCCGGCGGGCGCCAGGCCGCCAGCAGCACCAGCAGGCCGAGGATCAGCGTGGTCAGGCTGGAGAAGCGCTTGATCAACCGCTCGTTGTGGATCTGCTGCGGCCGCACGCCCAGGTAGAGATCCTTGATGATGGTGGCGGAGGACTGCAGCAGTTGGGCGTTGATGGTCGACATGATCGCCGCCATCGGCGCCGCCAAAAAGATCCCGGCGGCGTACGGCGGCAACACGGTGATCATCAGCGTCGGGATCACCTGGTCGGGGATCTTGAGATCCGGCAACACCGCGCGGCCGAGCGCGCCGGCCAGGTGCATGCCGAACATCAGCACCGCCACCACCACGGTGCCGAGCAGAATGCCGCGATGCACCGCCTTGCTGTCCTTGTAGGAGATGCAGCGCACGGCGGTGTGCGGCAGGCCGATCACCCCGAAGCACACCAGGATCCAGAAGGACGCCATAAACGGCAGACTGAGGATCTGATCGCCGCCCTGCGGCGACACCAGCGCCGGATCGATCTGCTGCAGTTTGCTCACAGCGCTGTCCAGTCCGCCGGCGGCATGGATCACCGCCACCAGCAGCAGCACGGTGCCGAGCAGCATCACCAGCCCCTGCATGGCGTCGTTCAGCACGCTGGCGCGGAAGCCGCCGAAGGCGGTGTACAGCGCGATGCTGATGCCGAAGATCAACAGGCCGGTGTCGTAAGGAATGCCGGCGGCGGTCTCCAGCAGGCGTGCGCCGCCGATGAACTGCACCGTCATGGCGCCGAGGAACGCCACCAGCAGGCTGAGGCTGGCCAGCCACACCAGCAGGCGGCTTTGGTAGCGGCCATACAGCATGTCATTGAGAGTAATGGCGTTGTAGCGCCGCGCCAGGATGGCGAATTTCTTGCCCAGCACGCCGAGCGACAGCCACACCGCCGGCAGTTGGATCATCGCCAGCAGCACCCAGCCCAGGCCATATTTGTAGGCGGCGCCAGGCCCGCCGATAAACGAACTGGCGCTGATGTAGGTGGCGGTCAGGGTCATCGCCAGCACAAAGCCGCCCATCGAGCGGTTGCCGAGGAAATATTCGCTGAGGAAGTTTCCGTTCTGGCGGCGCCGATAGGCGTACACCGACAGGCCGAACACCAGCAACAGGTAGGCGACCAGCGGCAGGATCACTTCAGTTTGCATCGCGGTCCTCCAGCGAAATGTCGCGGAACACCGTGCGCACCATCAGCCAGCACAGGCCGATGAACAGCAGCGGCACCAGCAGGCAGGCCATTTCGAACCAGTGCGGCAGTCCGGTGACGCCGATGGCGCTGTCCGGCAGGTAGGCCGCCAGCCCCCAGGCCAGCAGGTAGAGCAGCGTCAGCCCCAGCGCCCAGCGCGCTTCGCGGTGCGCCTGAATAAAGCGTTTGTCCATCAGTGTCCCCCATAGGTTTACGATGATGGCTTGTGACAAGAACAGATGAAGGAACAGGATTGTACGGAATGTGCGGCGTTTGGCTAATAAATTATTCACCTTTCCGGTGAACGCAACGGGGCGATGGAAAGAAAAGAGAGGGGTAAATATATAAATTTTTGCCGGTTTATTTCGATGAGAAAATAATTAAATAGAATGGGAAAGGAATGGATTTTATATTGGTTGGCGCAACCGGAATCGAACCAGGTGACCTCTGTGAAGTATGACACAGCGCTCTACCACTGAGCTACACGCCTGCAATAAACAAATTTATAACATCTCCTAATCATTCATGTAAATAGATTTCTTTTATTTTTTGGTATTAAATAAATCGTTCGATTAAATAATAACCTGCATATCCTTCGCTATTTATTTACTGTGATTAATATCACGATAAAGCCGCCCCGTTAATGTGCTTAAACAAGGGCGGCGTTAATTAGCGGATTAACAATGTCACACGGTTATCGTTCTTTTCTCAGATATTCTTTCTGAAATAGTATAAAGAACGATGACGCCGATGCATAAAAAGAACATCACGGCATACAGGGCGCCACCGCCACCTTGTTTTAACAGCAAACCGCCGACAAAAGGGGCGAGCGCCAGGCCAAATTCGTAAAACGTGGCGGCACCGAAGTAAGCCCCTTTTAGGTTAGCCGGCGCCATACGATCAATTTGTATATTGAGCGTAGGGAACAGGATGACTTCGCCGAGGCTGAGCAGGAACATGGCGACCAACCACAGCCCCCAGCTTTCACTGGAAACCAGCAGGAAGACAATTTGTGAAAGCGCGAGAAAGAACACGCCCAGGCTGGTTTTCAGTGCCAATGACATGCGACGGGTAAAGCGCTCGGTGAAATACTGCAGCGTTATCACCGTGGCTGCATTGATGAATATCAGCACGCTGAGCAGGTATTCGGGGTTGTGCACCTGGCTGATCATGAGGTATTGCGGCAGCGTCACGTCGATCTGCCCGTAGACCAGCATCACCAAAATGTTGGCGACAACCAAAACCTTGAACGCCTGATCGTTCCAGATAATCCGCAAAGAGCCAATGAACGAGAAGGTGGCGTTGCGCGTTTCTTTACCGTGCCCCGCTTTGAATACCGCGAGCACCAGCAGCAAATAGCAAAGGAACGACAATGCGGTGACGAAGAAGGTGGCCTTCTGCGCCGTCAGCCCGAGAGCGACACCCACTAATGGGCCTACGGCTGCGCCCACGTTCATCAGGAAGTAGCGGATGTTCAACGCGCGTTCTCGCTCTTGCCTGTCATGGAGAATATCGCCGATCACCGCTTTGCTGGCGGGTTCGATCAATGAGCGCGAAATGCCATTGAGTAAAATGCCGACAAAATACCACGCCGGTGAGTTGGCCAACGCAAGTACGCTAAATGAAATGATAGCGGCAATTGCACCGAGAATAATCAACGTGCGACGGCCATATTTGTCTGAAGCGCCACCGAAGAGATAGCCGAAAGAAATAGACACGATAAGTGATATGCTCATCATGACGCCGATTTCCACCGGAGTCATCGCGTAGTTATTTCTCATGAGAATGGTAATGAATGGCCAAATCATGAAAAAGCAGGCGCGCGTCAAAAACGTCCCGATAAAGATAACCCATATTTCTTTTGGGAAATAAGGGATGAATGTTGACCTCAAGGCGGTTTCTCCTTAAATGTTGCTCGTCGTCTGTTGAACCGAGTGTATTATACCTTTTCCAAACTTTCCTTTTCCCATCGGTTAGCCAGAGTGAGTAACGGCGTCACTCCGGCCTCTCTAATCCTCGCGATGAGATTTTTCCGCTGATCGAAGATAACCGGATGCGGGCTGATGCCTTGAATAATCGCGGCGACAGTCGCCGAGACTGGCGCGCTATGCGCCAGCGTTGGAATCGCCAGAACGTTCATGCAGTATTCAAACATGGAATCGACGGAGTTCAATTTACCCAACATCAAGAACGTCATTTCATCTCCGACGAGGGTAGCGCCAAGGCTGTCGAATATCATTTTGACTTGCGCCACGGGTTTCTCTTTCAGATGGAAACTGAGCAGTGCGCGGAACTGGTCGCGATTCAGACGGCCCTGTTTCATCTCGTCATTCAGCATGGCGAGTGCCTGGCGTACATAATTTTCCTCTTCGTTGAACAGATCTGCCGAAGCGCAGCGGAAATGCTGTTTGAGGAAATACCAGTGAAAGACATATTTGCCGTCGAATTCAAGGCGAACAACGTTGGTGAAGTCTTCCAGATCGTGCCGTTCCGGGTGGAAGTCGCTGAGATCGCAACGAATATCGATGCCGGAAGAGGAGGCGATTCGGCGGCAAATGGTGGCGATATCAGCTTCGCCCAATAGCGCTTGCAGCATATGCTGCATGTTGTTGCCGCCGGCGGCCAACTCGCAATAGGCGTCTTTGCCTGGCGTCAGGTATTTGATTCGGCTGTCGCGCGCATTGAGTGATGAGGCAATTTCAGCCCACTGGTTATGTACTTCCTGGCTTCTGATCGTTTCCAAACGAGGGTTTTTTTCATAGAACGCGATGACGCGCGGATCGACAGCCAGGCCGCTGCGTTTGAGTATTCCGGCGTCAAGCTGCGCGCTTGCTTGGTTTTTCACCAGGACATTGATGAAGTTGCGCAGCGAACTCTCCCCGCAATCTGAGAACGAGACGTCAGAATCCGGCGCGGGGCGGCAGGTTTTGGTGATGCACAGCGGCGGAAAATAGCGGCCGTACACTTCGCGATCGTAGTAGTCATGGCAGCGATCGGGGAAGTGCGTCTCGCCCGTCGCCGTTTCGCCGAACAGCTCCCCGCTCAGCTCCCGCAGTTGCTGCATGTAGGCGGTCAACTTGCCGAAGTTACCCTTGCATTTCAGCCACAGCGCCGCGTTGAGCAAATGAAACACCTCTCTGTCGTGCCCGGCGGTGCGGCTGGCCGCGATCAGTAAACGACATAAACTGTGCAACTCGGCCAGCAAGCTGTCTCGATCTGCACAGTGGATACCGACGTAATCCTGCACACGTCGCGGCAGATAGCGGTGATACTTGTTGAAAGGCAGATGCAATGCAATGAAGTCGGCGCTGAATCCCTCAGTTTGCAGCCGTGCGACGGTGCTTTCGGTAAAACTTTCCGCCAGCATGCTGGCGCGCAAGGTGGCTTCATCTTTTTGCCGGCGGGCATGTTCGACGGCGGCCTGCGCGTTTTGCCAGTCGGGGAGCAGGCCGGCTTGATGCACGGCTTCTTGCTGCGCCGCATTCACGCGTGCTTCCAGTTCGGCGATTTCGGCATTGAGCGCCAACAGTTGCGCCTCTTTATTTTCCGCAGCGCTCTTGCCCAGCGCTTTTTTACCGGCTTTTAGCGCGGCGATCGCGGTTCGCAGTGGCGGGATCCGTGACGGCTGCGCTTTGGCGGCATTTTCCGCCTGTTGCAGGATCTGGTTCAGCGCTTTTTCTTGCGCTTTCACATGGGCGCCGAGGGAGAGCGCTTCGCGTTCTGCGGCCGCGATCTGCGCTTTTGTGTCCTCGAACTGTTGCAGCACGCTGTCGCAAAGCCGGCGTATTTGCACAGAAAGCCGATGTTGCTGCTCAATGGCATCGTGAAAGTCCGTTTCATCTCGTACATGCTGATATAACGAGGCGATATCATTGTCGGTGAAACGCTGGCTGCTCATGAAAGCCACCAGCCGTGCAAGGGTAGAGGGGGAAAACCAGGTGAACGGGTTCTTCACCTCTTTGCTTACGTCAAACTCGACCAGGTCAGTACGGTAGAACAACGCGCGCGCTACCTGGCCGATCGGGTGATCGGTGCCAAGAAAACGGTAATACTTTTCCGCGAGTTCGTTGTTGCACCAGAGCACCCCGTACAGTGGCGAAAGAAAACGATACTCAGGGCGTAACGGCATGTAGAGATCGCGGAAAGTCTGTCTGGTTTGATCGGTCGTCATCAGCTAAAACCTTGGATGATGTTTTTTAACTTGAGCGCCGCCTGGTGGATTTGTTGTTGTTCATCCTGATTGGGCATCAGCGACAGCGGCGTAAAGACGTCGTCGCGCAGAGCCAGCGGCCAGGACATGAACACGCCCAGTTCCGGCAGCCAGACCGAACCGCAGCAGGGGGTTTCGTCCCGTTGGATGATGCGCTCAAGCAAGATAAGAATGGAGGCGGACGGGCCATATTTAGGAGGGCGCCGCATTTTGTGAAATATGTCCAACCCTTGATTGCGGGTATCGGTGACGATTTGCGCCAGCGCCTGTGCCGAAAGTACCTGGTTCAACGGTCCCTCGTCGGTTGTTACCTGGCTGAGCAAGGGCACCAACCCGGCGCCGTGCTCGCCGCAGACTGTCAGGCTACGCGCGTCGATGCGCTGCATGTCGATCCCGGAAATGCGGCAGATGCTTTTCAGCAGCCTGGCGGTATTGTGCGCGGCGCCGATACCTATCACCCGGCAGCGAGAGTCGAGCAGGATTTTATCGATGTAATAGCTGATGCTATCCACCGGATTGACCGCATTGATGATGTGACAGCCGGGAGCAATGAAGGGTTTGGCTCGGCTAAAAATGGCCTCGCTGAGCCGTACGTGATCGTCCAGCAACGCCTGGCGGTCATGCATCGGAAAGGTTGAAGGCACGCCATAGCAACAGAGGATCACGCCAGCCCCCTCGATGTGGCGGTAGTCATCCGTCACAACAATCTTGGGTAAAGACGTTCGGTTATGGCGTGAGAAGAGCGCTTCCGCCAGCAGGCCATCAAGAATATCTTCGCAAACGGCTGAATACTTTTCGGTATTTCGGCAGATGATCACGACTTCTTTGACGCTGCCACGTCGCTCGGTCGTACTTAACAGCGCGTTTAGCGTCTCTTGCCCAATGCCGCCGAATCCCAATAAAACAATTTTCATGACCGCTCCTGATGACCTGCCCGGCTTATGCTTCGATCAGTTCGGCCAGTCTTGCATACTGCTTCTCAACCATACTCCACCCTTTATCGAGTACGGCTTTGACACGCTGGAATTGTTCTTCGGTCATCCCCTTGAAGAACGCTTTATCCACTTCCTGATGATCGCCATCGAATTCGGAGTGATCCTCGAAATGGTTCTGTTTGCTCGGATCGAACACGTGTTTGATGTTGTTATAGAAAACGAAAGCCGAACCTTCGATGACAAAGTGCACCAGGATAGCCTGTTCCAGATTATCCAGCGTGATCATCTGGTGGTTGAACCAGATGCACAGTGCTTCAAAGATCGCGTCTTCGCGAACTTGGAGGTTATCGCGGCTGTTGCGCAGCACCTCGTCATGGCCGAATTCTTCTTTCAGATGCTCACTGAAGAAACGTGAGAAGCGAACGTCTTCACACAGTGCGCTACGCAGCAGCACCATTTTTTGGAACTGATCGGACAGGATCTGCAGGTAGTCCAGGAACAAGGATTTTTTCGCCTCGGAGAACGTCTTATCCTTGGCGAATGCGGTAAAGATCTTGTTGTCCTGGTAGCGCTCGATGTAGCGGGCGTTATGCGCTTTAAGCTGATGGTAGTAAGCGTAGGGATCTTGATCGAAAGTCACCAGCGGCTTGCTTGGATCTTCATAGAGCCCGCGCTCCTCAAACTGGATTGACAGGCCCCAGTAGCCATTGTCGCCCGCGCCGATGAAGCCGTGATCCGCGCCTGGCGGAATGCAGATGACATCGCCTGGAACGGCCCGGCGGTCAACGCCGTCTCCCAGCAGGATCGCTTCCCCTTCACAAATGATATACAGCGAAGATATTGGATGAACATGCACATCCAGCTTTTCGTTTTTCGCCAGACGCACCCAGCTTACTGCCAGGCGTGCCTGTTCGGGAATAAAGCGGTTCATTTCCTCATTGGCGCGGAAATTCTTCACTTCGCCCAAAAGCTTCTCAATCCCGTTTTCCTTAATGCTTTTTATGGTTTCCATGTCAGCACGGTGGTACTGGGAAAACACGGGCTTACGGTCGTATTCAGTTACATGGCTCATTAAGACATACTCATCTAAGTCAATAAAAAGGATAAATAAAAAGAGAAAAAGAGCGCGCTGCATTCGATCGACGGCGACAATAGCACGGGCTATCACCGAGCGGATGTGATCGGGGTCAAGCTTTGTAATTAATACGTTAATTTTGTTAAAGCTTATGGCGTGTGAAAATGCGAGGAGTTGAGTTTTTTTCTTGCTAATATTTATTTTAAAGCTATGGGTTAAATATTTTTAGTTTAAAAACAGTTTGTTATGTTTTTTGTGGTGATGTGGGGGAGGCGCTCGATAAATGTGAAGAGAAAGTTATCTGTGAAGATTTGATTCTATTTTGCGCGATTGAATGAAAAAATCAGGCGGGCGTGAGAAAAGAAAAAGGCCGGTGATTAACCGGCCTTTCGTCAGACGATGCTGCGTGGCTGCCTTAGGTTTCCTGCAGACCCAGCTTCTTCTCCAGATAGTGGATGTTGGTGCCACCGTGCTGGAAGTTTTCGTCGTTCATGATCTTCTGCTGCAGCTCAACGTTGGTTTTGATGCCGTCGATGATCAGTTCGGCCAGGGCGTTTTTCATACGGGCGATCGCCACGTCACGGTTTTCGCCGAAGGTGATCAGTTTGCCGATCATGGAGTCATAGTACGGCGGTACGGTATAACCGGCGTAGATATGAGATTCCCAACGCACGCCGAAACCGCCTGGCGCGTGGAAGCGGGTG
>NZ_JVEL01000215.1:0-218 GCF_001076875.1 Serratia sp. 506_PEND | reverse complement strand
TCGAAATCGTGCCCGGGCCACGACGGGATCTGCTGAGGATCACCGCCGGTCCGGTTGACCAGCGCCTTTGCGGCGACCACGAGGTTTTTGTGTTCCCATGAGACAAACACCCTCTGTTGTCTGTTGTCTGTTGTCTGTTGCTGGTGGACAGAAGATCGCTGACCAGCCCATCCGTCTCCGTGGTATGGTATTTGAGGATCACCGGGTGTTCTGCCCGG
>NZ_JVEL01000214.1:0-5840 GCF_001076875.1 Serratia sp. 506_PEND | reverse complement strand
CCGCATTACTTCACTTCCGGCGCCTTGAGCGGCGACGGCGCAGCCGCGCGGCGGCTCTGGAAGTGATAAGCCACCACCAGCAACAGGGTGAACGGAATACCGAACCACAACGTCATGCGGAAAAATTCGGTAAACGCGGTCGAGATCATCAGCGCCGCCATCAGCCCGGCGCCCAGCAAGGTGGTATAGGGGAACCCCCACATGCGGAACTTCAGGTGAGTCAGCCGATGCCGGCGGCGGAAAAACAGGTGGGTGACAAAAATCATCAGCCAGGTAAAGCAGGCGCCATACACCGAAATAGACATCATGGCGGCAAACGAAGTCTCCGGCGCCACCAGGCTCAGCACGATAGACACTACGATACCGATGCACGACATCGCCAACGCATTGACCGGAATGCCGCGCCGGCTGACGCGCCCCAACGCCGCCGGCGCCTGCCCGGCGCGCGACAGCGAGAACATCATGCGGGTGGTGATATACAGTTGGCTGTTCATCGCCGACAGCGCCGCCACCAGCACGATAAAGTTGAAAATACCGGCGGCGGCGGGCAGATGGATCACGTTCATCGCCATCAGGAACGGGCTTTCGCCGGTGCCGGATTGGCGCCAGGGCACAATAGCCAGCATCAGGGCGATCGACAGCATGTAGAAGATGAACAACCGCACGATGGTGCCCTTGAACGCCGCCTTCACCGCAATCACCGGATTCTTGGCCTCGCCGGCGGCCACCGCGATCATTTCAATGCTCAGGTAGCTGAAGATGGACACGATCACAGCGAACCACATGCCCTTGACGCCAAACGGCATGAAGCCGCCGGCGGTCAGGTTGCGCAGGCCGTAGGCCGGGTTGCCCGAGAATGCCAAAATGCCGATGCCGATCAAAATAAACGCCACGATCGCCGTCACTTTGACGGTGGACAGCGCGTATTCCACCTGACCGAACGACTTCACGCCGATCACGTTGACGACGATCACCGCCGCCGAGAACAGCAGCACCCACGACCAGGTCGGCGTCGCCGGGAACCAGAACTGCATGTACATGCCGATGGCGGTGACTTCGGTGCCCACCGCCAACACCACGCAGGACCAGTAAGAATAACGCACCAGAAAACCGAACAGCGGGCCGAGATAGAATTCAGCGTAATCGCCGAACGAGCCGGGCGTCGGGTGTTCGGAGGTCATTTCCGCCAGGCTCCCCATCAGCAGCAGCGCAATGACGCCGCCGATCAGGTAGCTCAACAATACCGACGGCCCCGCCATCTGAATGGCGTAGGCGCTGCCGAGAAACAGCCCGGTGCCGATGGCGCCGCCGATCGCCAGCATCGACATCTGTCCGGCGGTAAGATGCTTGTTCAACCCGCCCTGACGGCGGGCGATATGCTCAAAATCATTCATCTGTGGCATGGCTGTGCTCCCGGGCGGAGTTAGGCGGTACGGGTGACGTCGAGAATGGCGGCGGTCACGTAGTCAATGTTGCCGGGATTGAGCCCCGGCAAGCACATGCGGCCGGGTGAGACCAGATAGATGGCGTAGCGCTGTCGCAGAGTCTGCAGCTGCGCTTCGTTCAGGCCGGTATAGCTGAACATGCCGCGCTGATCGCGTATGCGCCGATGATCCAGCGAAGAACCGCCCTGCGCCAGGCCGGCGGCCAGTTGTTCACGCATCTGCTTGATGCGCACGCGCATTTCCGCCAGCTCATTGCGCCAAAGCCGGCCGAGTTCGGCGTCACCGAGCAGGGCTTCCACGATCTGGCTGCCGTGCGTTGGCGGGCAGGAGTAGCTGCGGCGGATCAGCGTTTTTAACGCCCCTTTGACGTTGACGGCGTTTTCCGCATCGGCGCAACGCACCGACAGCGCGCCCAGACGCTGGCCATACAGCGCGACGTTTTTGGAAAACGAGTTGCAGACTAAAAACGGCAGCTCGGTTTTCAGCGCTTCGCGCAACGCAAAGCAGTCCTCCTCCAGCCCATCGCCGAAGCCCTGATAGGCGATATCGAACAGCGGCAGCAGGTTACGCCGCTGCAGCACCGCGAGCGTGGCGCGCCACTGCTCCGCCGTCAGATCGGTGCCGGTCGGGTTATGGCAACAAGGATGCAACAGGACCACGCTGCCGGGCGGCAGGCTGTCCAACGCGTCGAGCATGGCGGCGAAACGCAGGCCGCCCGCCGCTTCATCAAAGTAGGGATAGGTATTCACCCGCAGCCCGGCGCCTTCGAAAATCGCCCAGTGATTGGCCCAGGTGGGATCGGACACCCAAATTTCACCGCGCGCCAGAAAGTGGCGCAAAAAATCCGCCGCCAGCTTCAACGCGCCGGAGCCGCCGACGGTCTGCACCGTGGCGATCTCGGCCGCCTGTTGCTCACCGAACAGCAGCGTCTGCACCTGGCGAGCGAACTGAGGCGAACCTTCGATCGGCGGATAACCGTGTGGGCGACGCAGCGCCAGCAACCGCTGCTCGGCGGCCTCAACCGCCTGCATCAGCGGAATATTCCCCTGTCGGTCGTAATACAGCCCAATGCCTAAATTCACTTTTTTCGGATTGGGATCCTGCAAATAGGCCTCCATGAGCGACATAATAGGATCGGCGGCGGAAGGTGTAATCTGTTTAAACATGACTCATCCTTAACTCGTTATTGAATTAATATTAAGACTGACTTAAGAAGAAATTAAATCAGGCGATGGCGCTGACGGTAATTTCTATTTTCATTCCCGGCACTACCAATTTTTCGACAATGACCGTGGAGCGATTGGGATAAGGATAATTAAAGTATTTCCGGTAAATATCATCGAGTAATTTAACGTCATTGACGTCGGTGAGATACACGATCACCTGCAGAACCTTATCGCTGTGGCTGCCCGCCGCCTTCAGCGTCTGCGCCAGATTATCGAAGGTCAGCGTAATCTGTCGCTCCGGCGCACCGGTGTCGATGCTGCCGTCCGCCCGCACCGGGCCGTGAGCGGTAAACAGCATGCCGCCGCCCCGGGTGGCCCAGGAAAAAGGCTGGCCGATCTCCGGCAGCCCGGTTTCTACGATCTCGCGCATGTCAGTGGTTCCCGTGGTGGTTAAGTTGGCGAAGCAGCGCGCCGTCGGCGGCGAACAACGCATCCAGAATGGTAAAATGATTGGCGCCGGGCACCGCGACCAGGTCGGCCGGCAACCCGCGTTGGCGCAGCGCCGCATGATAGTGTTGCGACTGACCTCTCAGTTCCGGCAGCTCCAATGCGCCGTAATACAGCGTAAGCGGCTTGCCGCGCGTCGGCAGGCGGCGCGCCGGGCTGAGCGTTTCAATTTGCCGCGCGCTCAGCTGCAGCGCCCGATTGACATAGCTTTGTTGCAGCGGCGCCAGCTCGAACAGGCCGCTGATGGGAAAGACAGCATCCACCAACGCATGCTGCTGCCAGAACGCCGCCAGATGCCCGCCGGCGGAATGGCCGCACAGATAAACCGGATGGGCATAGTGCGGCGGCAGGCGGCGCTGAATGGCATTCAACGCCACCCCGATCTGTCGGCATATTTCGTCAAGATCCACCGCCGGCGCGAGCGCATATTCCACCAGCACCACGTCAAAACCCAACGCCAACGGTTCGGCGGCGATAAAGGCAAAATCCGCCTTATCGCAGAATTGCCAATAGCCGCCGTGAATAAAAATTAACGTCCCCTGGTGCTGCTTTGCAGAATAGAGCCAATCAAATGTTTCGCGTTCGCTGTCGCCATACGCAATATTCTTTTCATGCTTTGCCTGATGATAAATATCTGCACTGCGGGTTTGAAATGAAGTCAAAACAGCCTCTTCATTATCCACCGCAGCGCCGTTATCATAGCTTCCCGCAAGATGTCTCATATATTAAACTTCGTTTATTATTTAAAATATGAGTTAACTATTAACACCGACAAAATTATTGTCAAGACGGGCGCATCAGCAATGCGCGCCCGGTAAAATAAAACCTGAAGAATAATGAAAAAGTTTAACCAATGAAACTTTTTGCGCTTATTTCCCCCCTTCCATCCGGCTGAATTTGCGGCAATGCGCTGAGCCGTTCAAACGCATAATCCCAGAAGGCGCGCACCTTCAGCGGCATGCGTTGCGCCTGCTGCGCCACCAGCTGCACCGGCATCGGCAGCGGCTCATGATCCGCCAGCAGCCGCACCAGCGTACCGGCGGCCAAATCGTCCGCCACCTGATAAGAGAGCAACCGGGCGATGCCCTTGCCGGCGCGCACCGCCAGCAGCTGCGCTTCCACATCATTCAGCAACAGCCGGGGAGCCAATCGCACCCGTTCGCCGTTTTCCTGCGGGCCGAAGCGCCATTCGCGCAGCGACGGCCGCTGGGTGCCGACGATGGTGGCATGCTCCGCCAGCTGCGCCGGCGAGCGCGGCTCGCCGCAGCGCGCCAGGTAATCCGGGCTGGCGACCGTCATCCGGCTGACCTGCCCCAGCCGCCGCGCCACGCGGGAAGAGTCCTGCAGATGACCGATGCGCACCGCGATATCCAACCCTTCGTCAATCAGATCGAGATTGCGATCGTTCAACACCATTTCGATCTGCATCTGCGGGTAGTCATCGAGAAACGCCATCACCACCGGCGCCACGTAGCGGCGGCCGAACTGCACCGGCGAAGTAACGCGCAGCAAGCCGCTCAGCCGCGCTTCTGCGGTATCCTGCACCACCGCCTGATAATCCTGCAGCAGCTGTTGCGCGCGTTCCAACAGCCGCATACCCGCTTCGGTGGGGGCCAGCCGTCGGGTGGTGCGCTCCACCAGCCGGGTGCCAAAACGCTGTTCCAGCGCGGCGATCGCCCGGGTGATCGCCGGCGCCGAACGCCGCAGTTTGCGCCCGGCCGCCGCCAGGCTGCCCTGCTGCACCACCGCCACGAAGATGGCCAACTCGTCTAGCCGATCCATAAATTCTTCCGAAAAGTGAAATTATCAATTTCCACATTGCCGTATTCCGCTCACTCAGCGCAAGAGTATGCTGACAAAAAGCACTGAGGAGAAACGCCATGTCCGCCATCACTCTCTACGGCACCCCGCTTTCCGGCCACGTTCACCGCGTAGCGTTGCTGCTGCGCATGCTGGCGCTGCCCTATGAATGGGTAGAAGCCTCGGCAGAGGTGCGGCAGAGCGCAGCCTTTCGCCGGCTCAACCCGTTAGGCCAGATCCCGGTCTTGCAGGACGGCGATCTGACGCTGGCCGACAGCAACGCCATTCTGGTCTATCTGGTGAAGCGCTATGCGCCGGACAGCCACTGGCTGCCGGAACAGCCGGCCGCGGCGGCGCGAGTGCAAGCCTGGCTTTCCAAAGCCGCCGGTGAAGTTCGCTACGGCCCGGCCTCTTGCCGACTGATCGCCCAATTCGCCGTGCCGGAGGATTATCAGGCGGCGCGGGCGGTCAGCGATCGTTTCCTGCCGCAGATGGAACAGCACCTGAGCGAGCGCGACTACCTGGCCACCGAACACCCGACCATCGCCGATCTGGCCTGCCACAGCTACGTGGCGGTCGCGGCCGAAGGCGGCATTTCGCTGGCGCCTTACCCTGCGATACGCCGCTGGACGGCGCGCATCGCGGCGCTTCCCGGCTTCTTCGCCATGCCGGCCCTGCCGGCACCGGCGGCACCGGCGGCACCGGCGGGGAGCTGAAGCCATGATCCCGCAACTGTTCCATCCCGACGAGCTGCGCGCGCAGACGCTGGCCGGGTTTGGCGGCGTAGGCGGCGGCATCTATCCCGCGATGCCGGATCAGCACCGCGCGTTTTTCGCCGCGCTGCCCTACCTGTTCGTCGCCACACTGGATGAACAAGGCTGGCCGATCGCCACCCTGTTCACCGGCCCGCCCGGATTTTTAC
>NZ_JVEL01000213.1:0-2144 GCF_001076875.1 Serratia sp. 506_PEND | reverse complement strand
AAATGGCGATCGGCAAGCGCCTGAAAGTCAGCTGAGGAGCTGCACATGAACGCAAGCAAGAAAACGCTGGTGTACCTGTTTATGGGGCTGGCGGCGCTGGCCTCGGTGGTGCCCTTTATCTGGATGCTGGTGACCTCGCTGAAAACCCAGGCCGAGAGCATCCAGATCCCGCTGACGCTGCTGCCGGCGCATCCCAGCCTGCAGGCCTACGGCCGGGTGATGCACGAAATCCCGTTCGCCGGTTTTTATCTCAACTCGCTGCTGGCGACCTTCTTCACCGTCAGCCTGCAGATGGCTATCGCCACCCTGGCCGCCTATGGCTTCTCGCGCCTGCATTTTCGCGGCCGCGATGCGGTGTTTCTGGTATGCGTGTCGATCCTGATGGTGCCCGGCCAGGCGTTTCTGATCCCGCAATTCCTGGTGGTGCAGAAGCTGGGGTTGGTCAACAGCATCACCGGGTTGGTGCTGCCGGGCATTTTCAGCGTTTACGCCACCTTCCTGCTGCGCCAGTTCTTCCTGGCGGTGCCGAAGGAGATGGAGGAAGCGGCGCTGATCGACGGTTACAGCTACTTCGCCATTTTCTGGCGCATCATGCTGCCGCTGATCCGGCCGGGCATTATCGCCTGCGTCATCATCAACGGCCTGTGGAGCTGGAACAACCTGATGTGGCCGCTGATCGTCAATACCACCACCGAGAAGCTGACGCTGCCGGTAGGGCTGGCCTCGCTCTCCAGCCGCGCCGGGGTGGAATACCCGCTGCTGATGGCCGGGGCGCTGATGGCGGTGATCCCGATGCTGATGCTGTTCATTATTTTCCAACGCTATTTCATCCAGGGCATCGCCAGCGCCGGGGTGAAAGGCTAACGCGCAGACAAGGTAAACGACATGGCCGGAATTCAGTTAAACAGCGTTAAAAAAGTCTACCCCAACGGTTTCCACGCGTTGCACGGCGTCGATCTGGACATTGAAGACGGGGAATTTATGGTGTTCGTCGGCCCGTCCGGCTGCGCCAAATCCACCCTGCTGCGGATGATCGCCGGGCTGGAGAGCGTCAGCGAGGGGCAGATCCTGATCCACGATCGCTGCGTCAACGACAGCATGCCGAAGGATCGCGGCGTCGCCATGGTGTTCCAGAACTATGCGCTGTACCCGCACATGACGGTGTACAAGAACATGGCGTTCGGCCTGATCGGCAAAGAGAGCAAGGCGGAGATCGACCGCCGGGTGCGCGACGCGGCGGAAAAGCTGGAGATCACCAATCTGCTGCAGCGCAAGCCGGGCCAGCTCTCCGGCGGCCAGTGCCAGCGGGTGGCGGTCGGCCGCGCCATCGTGCGCAAACCCAAGGTGTTTCTGTTCGATGAGCCGCTGTCCAACCTCGACGCCAAGCTGCGGGTGTCGATGCGCGTGCAGCTGATCGAACTGCACAACCAGCTGAAGCAGGAAGGCGCCGCCGCCACCATGGTGTACGTCACCCACGATCAGGTCGAAGCGATGACCATGGGCGATCGCATTTGCGTGATGAACCGCGGCGCCATCATGCAGGTGGATAAACCAATCAATCTGTATCACCACCCCGCCAACCGTTTCGTCGCCGAGTTTATCGGCAGCCCGTCGATGAATTTGCACGATCTGGCGATCGTGCGCGACGGCCAAACGGTGCGGCTGCGCATCGGCCTGCAGCACCTGCTCGATCTGCCGCCGGCGCTGCAACGGCAATTGGCGGACTACCCGCATGCGCGGGTGTGTCTCGGCATCCGGCCGGAGTCTTTGCGGCTGTGCGCGCCCGGCAGCGCCAACTGTTTCCCGGCGCAGATCGTCACTATCGAGCGCATGGGCAACGAAGAGCTGCTGCACTGCGAACTGGCCGATCTGCGCTTCGTGCTGCGCATGGCGTCGCTGCCGGACTGGGAGCCGCGCCTCGGCGAAAGCATTCATCTGGCATTCGATCTGACGCGCGCGCATTTGTTCGACGAGCTCAGCGGCCAAAACCTCAAATAACAACAGCGGAGTATCAGCAATGTCGTCAACACAACCCAACAGCTTTGCCCATCGCCCGGTGCGGGTGCTGGTGGTCGGCGCCGGGGCGCGCGGTGAAATCTACTCGCGCTATGCGCTGGCGCATCCCGATTTGATGCAGGTGGTGG
>NZ_JVEL01000212.1:0-526 GCF_001076875.1 Serratia sp. 506_PEND | reverse complement strand
CGAAGGCCAACGAGCCTGCGGCATGAGCGACGGTGCGACGAAAGGCTCAACTGCGGAAATGGGCGATAGCACATCGATTTTTTGGTCAGGCCTGCCAATTCCCATATAGCGGCGCAAACCGGTTCCGGCTTTGCCCGTCTCGAGCAATTTGGTTGCTTCACCGAGATCTTCAAGATAGAAGGAATTCAGTAACGAAGGTTCAGGCGGCGCCTTGGCTTTGAAATGATGAAACACCTTAATCGCGAATGTGGGTGGCTCAACCAAATGCTCGGGTACACCGAACTGAGACACAAGCCATTTATAAGCGTTAAGAACGACATCCAAATCGATCGGTATGGCTTCTCCATCCTCGTTGTGGCGGCGAACTATTCGATCCAGATGCTCGATAATGCGCGGCTCAACATTCGGCCAATTCCCTAAGCTCCCAAGCTTCAGATCGAGAGCCGGCTTGAGTGCCCAGGCAAAACTGGAAACGGCAACGCCTTTGTCCTCAAGCACATAGCCTTCTTTGTCGATCAGGATCGAG
>NZ_JVEL01000211.1:0-6109 GCF_001076875.1 Serratia sp. 506_PEND | reverse complement strand
GGCGTGGTCGCTGGAGGAGTTGGCGCAGCGCACCGGCCTTAGCCGGGCGACGCTCTCGCGGGTGGAGCGCGCCGAGACCAGCCCGACGGCATCGTTGCTGAACCGGCTGTGCGCCGCCTACGGGTTAACCATGTCGCGCCTGTTGAGCGAAATCGAAGACGAACCGCCGGAGCTGCTGCGGCCGCCGCAACAGCCGGTGTGGGTCGATCGCGCCAGCGGTTTTCACCGTCGCTCCGTTTCCCCGCCTGCCGCGCTGTATAAGGCCGAGTTTATCGAAGCCCGGCTTGATGCCGGCGCGCAGATCGATTACGACCTGCCGTCGATTCCGGCGCTGGAACATCACCTTTGGTTGCTGTCCGGGCAGTTGGAATTGACCCTGGAAGGGCGCGTTTTCCGGCTGTCGGCCGGCGACTGCCTGCGCTACCGCCTGTTCGGCGCCTCCCGTTTCCATGTCCCCGGCGATGAGCCGGCCCATTACACCCTCGTTATCTGCAGGCCATAGCCATGATTGAATTGCAACAGTGGGACGCCGGCGCGGCGCAAAGCGCCATTGTCGACTTGGCCGAGATGCTGCACGCCAGCGTGGCGCACGGCGCCAGCATCGGTTTTGTCATGCCCTTTACGCTGACGCAGGCGCAGGCGTTTTGGCAGGGGTTGCTGCCGGCCATCGCGCGGGGAGAGCGTGCGATGCTGGTGGCGCTCGCAAACGGCCGGCCGGTTGGCACCGTGCAGCTGTTACTGGCGATGCCGGACAACGGCCGCCACCGCGCGGAAGTGGTCAAGCTGATGGTGCACCCGCAGGCGCGGCGGCAGGGCGTCGCCCGGCTGTTGATGCAGGAAGTGCAGGCGCTGGCGGCGCGTCATCGCCGCAGCCTGTTGGTGCTGGATACCCTGAGCGGCAGCGCGGCGCAGGGGCTGTACCGTCAATTGGGGTTCGAGGCGGCGGGCGACATCCCGCAATACGCCCGCGCCAGCGACGGAGGGGCGTTGGAGGCCACCTGCTATATGTACAAACTGCTGTGACTCTTCGGATACTATTAAGTGAAGTCGATAGCTTGGACGCACTGACACTGATGGCGGAGTTGTCGGTGCAGTTGGCTGAGATCACCGGCGATAGCGGTTCGTCCTCGTTTGATCCTGCTTCTATAGAAGCGGATGGAGGTTGTTTTATGTTGGTACGCAATGCTGCCGATGAAGCCGTAGCTTGTGGGGCGCTGCGTCGATTAACTTCTGGCGTTGCAGAGTTGAAACGAATGTATGTGCGGGAGCCTGGCAACGGCATTGGTCGTAAATTATTGCATGCTTTGGAACAGCAGGCTCGGTGGTTGGGGTATCGACAATTGTGGCTGGAAACTCGAAGAGTCAACCTACGTGCCATCAAATTTTATCTGGCTCAGGGATATCGGATACGCGAGAACTATGGCCGTTATCGAGGTAACCCGCAGGCGGTCTGTTTTGAAAAAAATCTGTAATGGTGTTGCAAGTCCCCATAGCCATTTGAAATTGAAGATCCGTGCCTTGCCTGCTTAGGTTACGTTCAGATTAAATCAAAGAGCGGATGCTGCTACGATTTTTGTCCATAAATTAACCTTCTTTTGATGTTGGGTTGAACATATCAAAATCAGGCAATTACACAACTTTATGTACAGGCTCAAAAATATCGCGACCGCGATTTGCGGTCGCTAAAATAGAAGAACCCCATGCAAAAACATGGGGTTCGTCAGCAGCCTGGGCGCTCAAAGAGCGCCAATCGACCCTACATAGTCACTCGGTGGCTACTTTTTATTTGTATTAGCTCAGATTCCAATCTCTTTTTGAACCCATGCTCGCGCCTTTTTTACCGTCTCTAATGGGGGCGCTTTTTCAGGGTCTTGTTCTGCTTCGATAATTATCCACCCCTCATAGTTTGAATCTTTGAGGAAATTAATTACTGGTATGTAATTAACGATGCCATCTCCTGGAACTGTGAACAAGCCGGTCCTCACAGCATCATTAAAGCTCATGTCGTTGTTAATAACATTGTCTAACACATCACCACGGACATCCTTCATATGGATGTGGGCAACACGGTTGCCATACTTTTCAAGTACCCAACCTATGTCCACACCTGCAACTGTTGCATGGCCGCAATCCAGTACGATACCCACTAAATCATCGGTTGCTTCCAGAAATGCTTTCAGTTCATCGTTGGTTTCGACCACCATCATCAAATGGTGATGATAAGCGAGACGCAAGCCGTAAATTTTCTGTAGTGAGGCAGCCAGGTTGTTCACCCTTTGCGCGTATTGCTCTAGACTGATGTTCTCCAGGGTTGGAGAAAGCGATAATGGTTCATCTAATGGCGCACTCCCCGGCATGCCTCCGCATTCACCATAAACCATGACTTTCGCACCAAGCGACTTCAGAAGTAATGCGTGATCGTGAACGGCTTCAAGCTCCTCATCAAAGCTACGTTCAGCAAGGAATCCGTTATACCAGCCGGATGCCAGTTTGAGTTTTGCATCGGAAAGAATCGGCTGGAGTTTGTTAATCGTTCTGGGGAATTTACGTCCCAACTCAATCCCTTCATAGCCGGCAGCAGCGGCTTCTTCTAAGCAGGTTTCCAGTGGAATATCACCACCAAGATCTTCAAGTACGTCATTCGTCCAAGACAGTGGGCTCACGCCAACACGAATACGCTTTGATAAGTTCATAACTCTATCCTTCAAAATAAAAAGCACCGCTTCCGATGACCTGAGAAGCGATGCTAAGTAAGTTCTCAGAGGTTCTGAAGAACGTCAGACATTACAGGGAGAACGCTTCGCGGAAAGCCTCCAACGCCACCACAGAATCACCCGATGCCCAACCTTCAAGCGCGACTACACCGTGGTAGTTGATGCCCTGGAGAGCGCGGGCAACGGCTTTGTAGTTGATCTCACCTGTACCTGGCTCTTTACGACCAGGCACGTCAGCAACCTGGATTTCACCAATGTGCTTTTCGCTTTTCTGGATCAGTTCGACCAGATTACCTTCACCGATTTGCGCGTGATAAATATCGAGGTTCATTTTCAGGTATGGGCTGTTAACCGTAGTAACCAGCGCCAGAGTGTCCTCCGCTTTCGCGAAAGGTGTTCCCGGATGGTCAACGGCAGTATTCAGGTTTTCCAGTGTGAAAACCTTACCCGCCTTTTCGCCCAAAGTAGCAAGCGCATTCAGTGTTTCTTTTGCCTTCAGCCACATCGCACCGGTTACAACTTCAACGGGTTTTACGGGCAAACCCACGTTGTTCAGCCCTGTCCCATGCAGGTTCAGATTTAGGCAGCCGAGGCGACGAGCAACTTCAATCGACTCTTTGGCGCTAGAGAGCAGCTGAGCAATCTCTTCGTCATCAGTCAGGTTGCCTGAGATATAGCCGGTCATCGAAGTAATACGGGCACCGGTTCTTACCAGCGCATCGATGTCTTTCTTGGTCCAGTCCCATATTTCAACGCCGAAGCCCATAGCGTGAATGCGTTCTACACGCTCAATAAATGGCAGGTCGAGAAACACCATTTCAGCGCAGACGGACAATGAGTAGTTAGACATTTGTAATCCTTAGAGAGTGATCGGCTGGGACTGTTGAACGGAAGCGATACATGCCAAAGCGATTTCCAGCGCATTACGTGCATCTTCGCCTGTTGCTTTCGGGGCTTCACCAGTAGCAACACAACGAACGAAGTCTGTCAGCTCTGCCACATAAGCGTCACGTAGCAGATCGGTATCACGACGAGCCGTTTCGATAGAAATGCCGTCGGCAGTGTAACGCACACAGTTGTTCACGTTGATGTTGCCAGCCTGAAGCATGCCTTTACTGCCGAACACTTCTCCACGGACATCGTAGCCATACACGGCCTGGAAGTTGGCTTCAGCAGTGGCGATCGCGCCGTTATCAAAACGGATATTTACTACAGCGGTGTCCAGCAATCCGCGATCTTTAAAATCCGGACGTACTAACGCATCGGCTACAGCATAAACCTGAGTTGGTTTTGCGCCTGGGTTCAGGTGCAGCAGGATGTCGAAGTCGTGGATCAGGGTTTCCAGGAAAATTGTCCAGTGTGGGATGGGGGTAGGATCGCCCAAGCCTGGGTCGCGCGTGGTTGAGCGTAACAGTTGAGGCACGCCAATTTTGCCCGCTTTGATTTCTTCATAAGCGGCAGCGAAACCACTTACGAAACGACGGTTGAAGCCAACCTGTAATGCAACACCGGCTTCTTTAGCTGCATTGATGGCTTTATCCGCTTCTTCCAGCGTCACCGCCATTGGCTTCTCACAGAACACGCCTTTACCTGCTTTTGCTGCTGCCACAACTAGCTCAGCGTGAGTTCGCGCTGGAGATGCGATGACGACTGCGTCGATCTCGGGGTCACTCAGCATCGCCTGCGGATCGGTATAGGATTTTTGCGCGCCCAGTTTAGCAGCCAGTTTCTCGGCTGCGCCTGGTACGGGATCGGCCACTGCAACCAAGGTTGCGCCTGGAATACGTTGAGCGACTGTCTCACCATGGAAACTGCCCATACGACCTGCGCCAATCAGACCAACGCGCACAATATTTTTAATAGACATGAAACTCTCCTCAATATGTAGGGGACTTACGGTTTACTTTTGCGATACAGATTCTGGTGTGATGAGCGGTTGCTGCTTATGGCCAAAACGACGAGATTTGGAAAGCATCAGTGGTTCGATGTGCTCCAGCGATACCCCTTTGGTTTCGGGCAGGAAACGGCCAACGAACCAGAAAGCAATGACGCTGAATCCACCACATAACAGCAGCGGGAAGGCGCCGTGGAAGTGCTCCACCAGTGCTGGACTGCGGTTCATCATCGGGAAGCTTTGCGTCACGATGAAGTTAGATACCCAAAGAGAACAGAAGGCGTAGCCCATCGCGACTGCGCGCATACGGTTCGGGAAAATCTCAGAAATCAACAGCCACGCACCAAGGCTCCATGACAGGCCAAAAACAAAGATGAAGCCCACTAATCCCACCACCGGCAGAAAGCCTTTGGCTTCTTTCATAAATGCCCAGGAAGTGAAGAACAAAAAGGCAGCGCATCCTAGAGCACCCCAGCGCAGTAAAGGAATACGGCCTACGCGGTCAAAGGCAACAAGCGCGATGCTTACACCGGCTAACAGCGCCACACCGAGAAAAATACTCTGGAACAACGAGTCTTGTGTGCTACCAGTGACGTTCTGCAGAAGAGACGGCGCAAAATACATCAGGATATTGATACCGGAAACCTGTTGAAGCACGGCGATGGCACAGCCAATCCATAAGATGTAGGAAGCTTTTTTATCTTTCAGAATGCCGCGCTGATTTGATTCACCGGACGAAGCTGAATCAGCAGCAATGGAACTGCGGATTTCGGTATACAGGCGCTCAGCATGTGCGGCGTTAGAAAGAGAGGTTAGCACTTTCAGCGATTTATCTTTCTTGTTATGCATTGCATACCAGCGGGGTGATTCCGGCATAAAGAAGACCATAACGAGGAACAGCACGCAGGGAACCAGTGCAGATGCCAGCATCCAGCGCCAGCCCATAGACACAATCCATTCATGAGCAGCACCTTTGGAGATCAGGTAGTTCACCACATACACCACCAACTGGCCGCTCACCATCAGCATTTGCTGCATGCCTAACATGCGCCCGCGCAGATCTTTGGGAGACACTTCTGCAATGTAGAGTGGTGTAACGGCAGAGGCCATCCCTACAGCCAGCCCGCCAATCATGCGATAAACAACGAACCAGGTCAGATCAGTTGCTAAAGCCGCACCGATGGCTGAAATGGCAAACAGTACAGCGGTGATGATCAGTGTTGCTTTACGGCCAATACGGTCAGTGAGGCGTCCGACCCCCCAGGCACCGATAACACATCCAAAAATTACGTTAGAAACAGCCCAACCACTTTCCGCTGGCGTGAGTGATAAATGTTCGGTCAGAGGATCAATAACGCCTGAAATGACGGAGGCGTCATAACCGAGGATGATCCCGCTAACTGAAGCGATTGCACAGATGAATATAAGGTAAGGTACATTGTGTTTTCGTGTAGACATTTCATTACCTCTCCACGTTGGTCTTTTTAAGTTTTAGTCTTTG
>NZ_JVEL01000210.1:0-12237 GCF_001076875.1 Serratia sp. 506_PEND | reverse complement strand
CGTAGAGGCGGCGCGGCCGCTGGTGTTCGCCACCGCCTTCCTGCTGGTGACGATCGTGGTGAGTTTGAATCTGGCGGCGATGGGTATCCGCCATTCGTTGAGGGAGCGGTACCGAGCATGGTCGCAGTAACAATGACGCTATTTTTGGGGAGTGCGTAATGGGTTTGATGACGCCAGGCAGTTTGCCCCGGCTGGATGTCCAGCATCTCGACGATGAACAGACCGCGCTGGCGGTCAACGGCCTGAACCTGTTTTATGGTGACAAGCAGGTGTTGCACGATATCTCGTTACGCATCCCGAAACACCGGGTGACGGCTTTGATTGGTCCCTCGGGCTGCGGCAAATCGACGCTGCTGCGCTGTTTCAACCGCATGAACGATCTGGTGGACAACTGCCGCATCGAGGGCGATCTACAGCTGAACGGCGCGGCGATCTCCGGCGCGCAGATCGACGTGGCGGCGCTGCGGCGGCGGGTGGGCATGGTGTTCCAGCGGCCGAACCCGTTCCCGAAATCGATCTATGAAAACGTGGTGTACGGCCTGCGGCTGCAGGGCGTGCGCGACCGGCGCTTGCTGGATGAAGCGGTGGAGCGTTCGCTGCGCGCCGCCGCGCTGTGGCATGAGGTGAAGGACCGGCTGCGCGAAAATGCGTTCCGCTTGTCCAGCGGCCAGCAGCAGCGCCTGGTGATCGCGCGCGCCATCGCCATCGAGCCGGAGGTGTTGCTGCTCGACGAGCCGACCTCGGCGCTGGATCCGATCTCCACGCTGACCATCGAAGAGCTGATTTCCGCACTCAAGCAGCGCTATAGCGTGGTGCTGGTGACGCACAACATGCAGCAGGCGGCGCGCGTCTCCGACTACACCGCCTTTATTCATCAGGGCCGGCTGGTGGAGTACAACGACACCGATGCCATTTTCACCTCGCCGCGCCAGCGCCGCACCGAGGATTATATTACCGGGCGGTATGGGTGAGGCCGTTTGGGCTATGAACAAACGAAAGGCTGCACAACCGTGCAGCCTTTTGTCTATCAGGGGCGTCAGTAATTTTTGCGAATGCGGATCGCTTCTTCTACCCACTCAGCCAAATTGTCTTTTATATGGTTATAGACATTGGTGCTGGTCGAATAAGGCGGATCGTAGGCTTTGGCGATTGTGGAAAGCTTTGCGTCACCCAGCTTAATGTAATCCAACGGGTTTTTACCTTTCGTGGTTTGGTCGCCGGCGCTGTCTTTCAAATTGTGTATATACACCACCAGCACGCCCATGCCTTTTTTCCAAGCCTCGCATATTTCGAAATTAATCCATTTGCGATCAGCGGTATCTTTACCAGCGAGAATCACGGCGCAGCTGCGATTGTCCAACTGGCCCTTGATCCAAGCGGCGATGGCGGCGTCACCGCCTTTTTTCACTTCCTCCCAATCGTTATCCGTGGCTGGCCGGTTACCTTCCAGCGAGCCCATTTCGCGTACCTGAGAAGCGCGCCAGTTGTCCGGCTCATAATGGAAACTGTAAAAACATTTTCTGGTCATCGGGGGTTATCCTTAGTAATGATATCGATAAGCGCCAACAGGCTTTTTTTCTTCTCCGCCAGGCTGCCCGGTTCGTTAAGCTGATCCAGCAGATTCATGGCGGCGGGGTTGCGGTAGTAGAGGGTTTCTTTCATTTCCTCCTTGATTTTCCGGTAGATCTCGGCGGATGCGCTGCCGGTACAACCGATAGGAATGCAGACGCAGCCTTGTTCCGTGGCGATCTGGTACTCTTTCAATAAACCGTCGGCCAGCACGTATTCGCCTTCGGCGTTGCGTTTGTTGCCGAACAAAAAGATTGCGATGCCGCTGAGCGAAATCATGTTCTGACGGTATTCGTGCCAAAGAGCCGGTAGGGTAATGCCGCCGCTGGCGAATTGGGGGAAAGGACGCAACACCAACTGGCTTTCGCTGATTTTTCCTTGGCTGTCGTAAATGGCTTCCAGTGCGCCGTTGATCACCGCCGTGCCTACGCCCCAGCCGAAACCGTTGACGATGCGATACTGTTTGCGGATAAGCAGGCGCGCCAGACGATGTATGAACTGGATGGACTCTTCACGGGCATAGGGCTGGTAGTTGTCGGCGCTGCCGGAGATAAACACCGTGCTTTTCTTGAACTGCGTTTCGATGGCATACAGCAGGTCAGTGATTTGCCGATAGTCATCCACCAACAGCGTTTGAATGCCGTAACGGCGCAGATCGTTAATCATCAAGCCTTGTTTGCGGCTGTTGTAGTCACAGGACGCCTGATCCTCGCTGCCGCTGTCGCCGAGCTGGACGCGCCGCATGATGCAGTAGTGGTTTCTCTGCCCTTCGCCGTACTGCGCGTAAAGGCGGCTCAACACATATTGCAGATTGGGATCTTCGAAGCTGAAACCGATAAACAGGAAGGTTTTAGCGGTCAGCTCCGCCATCAGCATGTTGATAAAAGGAAGGTGTGTACGGGAGTAAGTTTCGTATTGTTCGCGGGTGATAATCGCCTGGTTGGGATTTCTATAGTCACCATGCATTTTATATAAAACAACATCACGTTTGTGAATGTTATTGGTCAGGCTTTCCGGTGTGGTTTTAACGTCGCATACGCGATTATAGCGGGCATAGGTTTTTTCAATCAGGTCGTCGTAGTTGGTGGTCCAAAGTGACGCTATCGGTAATCTGGCGATAATCCGGTGGTTTTCTGTTTCTTCCGCCTGTTCAGCGAATTCTGTAATTATTTTTTGATTTATCTTATGTCTGTTGCCCTTTTCATTGAGGTGATACTGCGCCAGGGAAATAAGATCGCTCTCTTTTTCGATATCCAGCCCCAGTTCATAAGCGATATCGCCGATAAGCTCTTTCCAGCTAACGAAACCGGCGGGGATGGACAGCCCGGCGCCGGCGAACAGTGCGGCGCTGCCAGCTTTAATATCATTAACGTAATCACGAATAAACAGTTCTATATCACGGTTAAACATGAGGCTATTCCCGATATTGTTTTTCTTTATTGGTTAATTAATAACTATGTTTCTTATGAATTAATTATGCGAATAGAACTACCAAGATAAAAGGGTGAATTAACTTTGTAAACTCTGCTTGTTTGTTTTTGTCGATGTTGAACGTGTTATTTTTATATTGAATTTATTTGTTCTTACTATTCATTTTTTTAATTTTAATATTAATTAAATGCACTCTGGGTAATAAGCCGCAGTAGCTGTGGCATATGCGCATTTTTTCCGCATTGTGATTTAGATCAAACAAAATTAATTATCATTATCATTGATTGGCGGCATAAAATGTATATACTCCGCTAAGGTATGTAAATTAACGTAAATGGATGTATTTAAATGTGTGCATGGAAGCCGAGGATTTGGCCTGTGCTTTTGGCGTTTTGCAGCTCGGCATGGTGCGCAGAAATCACCAGCCCTGCCGATCGCGACAGCATTACCCAACAGCAGAAAACGTTGCTGGAACAGGCCCAGCAACAGCGCGAGGCGCTGCAAAATAACGTTGAATTGCCGGCGTTACCGCTGCCTGTGCCAGCCGCCGCAGGAGCGGTTTGCCAGCCGGTGCGGCAGATTGTTTTTGAGGGTGCCGAGCATCTTTCCTGGTCGGTGAAAGAAAGCCTGGCGCGCCCGTATCAGGGAAGCTGTCTGACGCTGGAGCACATCAACCGCCTGGTGCGTGAAACCACCAATGCTTATCTGCAACGCGGCTATGTCACTTCGCAGGCCTGGCTGCAGGAGCAGGATATCTCCCGTGGCGTGTTGGTCGTCAGCGTCAGCGAAGGGCGAATCGAGTCCATCACGCAGAGCGGCGAGCAGACGCCGGCGTTGAAGATGGCGTTCCCCGGCCTGGTCGGCGACGTATTGAATCTGCGCGATATCGAGCAGGGCATGGAGCAGCTCAACCGGCTGGCTTCGCAGCAGGTGACCATCGATATTCAACCTGGCGAGCAACCCGGCTTTTCCAAAGTAGTTTTGCTGCGTGGCGCCACGCACGCGCCGGTCTCTTTCTCTTTCGGCGCCGATAACAGCGGCCAGAAAAGCACCGGCACCGGGCAGATGAATGCCGGCGTGGTGCTGGACAACCCGCTGCGCCTGGCCGACCAGTGGTCGCTCTCCGCAGCGCGCAATAACGATTTCAGCCCACATCATCGCAGCCGCAGCCTGAACGGCAGCGTCACCTTACCCTATGGCTATTGGCTGTTCAGCTACCAGTACGCCTGGAACGATTTTTTCCAGCAGGTGCCATTCAACGGCGCGGCTTACCGCTATCAGGGCAATAACCAGACCCAGCGTTTGGGCGCCAACCACACGTTGCTGCGGGATGGCAAACGCAAGCTGGCCGTCGATATCGGCCTAGCGCGGCGCACCACGGAAAATAAGCTGGCGGGTGAACGGTTGGGCGTCAGCAGCCCGACGCTCAGCATTGCCAGCCTGGGCCTCAATTACAGCGCGGTCGCGGGCGGCGGCTATATGACGCTGAACCCGACGGTAAGCCGCGGGCTGCGCATGCTGGGCGCCACCGCCGACGATCCGGAGCGCGACGGAGCGCCGCGCAGCGAGTTCCGTAAGCTTGGCCTCAGCGCCAGTTATTTCTATCCGCTCGCACCCTCCCTCTACTACCTGACCTCGGCCTATGGGCAAACCAGCGCAGACAACCTGTATGCCGGGGAGCGCATTTCCATCGGCGGGCAATACTCGGTGCGTGGCTTTAAAGAGCAGTACCTGACCGGTAATCGCGGCGCCTACTGGCGCAATGAACTCAACTGGCAATGGCAGACCTTGCCGAGGCTGGGGGAGCTTTCTTTGACCGGCGCGTTAGACGCCGGCTGGCTGCAGGGGCGCGCCGGGCAGATAGACGGCGGCAGCGTCGTCGGGGCGGCGCTGGGCGCCACGCTAAGCGGCCGTTGGTTCAATCAGGCGGTCACCATCGGTAAACCGCTGACGCACCCAGACAGCCTGCAACCGGATCGTTGGGTGGCCTACTGGCAAGCCACCGTCACGTTATAACGCCAGCACACAGCAGGAGCGCCTCGGCGTTCAAAACAACATCCTTTCGAAGGAATGAATATGGATAAGCTCAATCATCCGCTGGCGCGGGGCGCCAGCTATTTGCTGATCTACCTGACGGCTTTCCAGCCGTTGCACCCGGCGTTCGCTGCCGGCATTACCGCCGCTAACGGCAATACGCAGGTGGTTATCAAGCCGGGCAACGTACCGGTGGTGAATATCGCCACGCCGAACGGTGCGGGCATCTCCCACAACACCTATAAAGATTTCAACGTTGGGCCACAGGGTGCCGTATTGAATAACGCCACACACGGCGGCAAAACGCAGCTGGGCGTGGAGATTTACAGCGCGCAGGGCAACACCTACCTGAAGGGAAAACCGGCGGAGTTGATCATCAATGAGGTGATCGGCGGCAGTCGTTCCGAGTTGCAGGGCAAGCTCGAGGTATTCGGCAACAAGGCCAACGTGATGATCGCCAACCCGAATGGCATCACCTGCGACGGCTGCGGCTTTATCAACGCGCCGGGCGTGACGCTGACCACCGGCAAACCGCAGTTCGACAAGCAGGGCGCGCTGGAAGCGCTGGAGGTGAAAAAAGGCGGCGTCACCATCGGCGGTAAAGGACTGGACGGCAGCGGTGCCGACTATGTCGATATCATCAGCCGCGCCACCGAGTTGAACGGCAAAATCAATGCACAAAATCTGTCGCTGACTCAGGGCGCCAACCGCATCAGCTTCAAGGACGGCAGCATCAAACCGCTCGCCGGTGAAGGCGCTAAGCCCCAACTGGCCGTGGATACCAAAGCGCTGGGCGGCATGTACGCCAACAAAATCCGCCTGGTGGCCAACGAGGATGGGGTGGGGGTGAACCTGAAAGACCTCACCAGCAAACAGCGGGATATTACGCTGAGCGTTAACGGTAACCTGGTGCTTAACGGCACCACGCACAGTAAGGGTGACCTCAATGTCAGTGCCAAGGGATTGCACATTACGCGGGGTACTGTCGTGCAGGCGGACGGCAACGCCACGCTGGCAGCAACGACGCTGGTGAATGACGGGCAAACCAGCACCAGCGGCGATATGCGTATCTTTGGCGACCATATCCGCAACGCGGGGGAAAACGCCAAGTTGCACGCCAATAAAAATATGTGGATCCAAAAGGATGCGCAGGGCAACAAGGCTAAATCCGTCGAGAACCGTTCGGCGAAAATCCTGACCAACAGCGGCGACTTGGTGATACGGACTGAGCAGCTCAATAATGTGCGGCAGACATTGGCGATTTCTGACCAAATAGAGCCTGTTGATCAAGAAGGAATGCGATTATTTGGTAGCGTATTCAATGCGTATAAAAACGGAGATATAAAAAACCGACAAGATCTTTATAAAGAAGACATGTCGAAGTGGGAGAAATGGCTGTTACCTTGCACGACATCGGAGGAATGTACTTATGCAAATCGGCACTTAGCTAATTGGATACTCGATGAGCGAGTTCGAACCCGCGTTACCTCTAATTCTTCTCCTGCCATTATAGCGTCTGGCAAAAACAGCTACATCAATGCTGGCTCATTGTGGAATGATGCCAGCCAACTGAAGGCGAAAGGAGATATGATCCTTACAGGTAATACCTTCAGTTCCATCAATCACGCCTTTGGTACAAAAGAACGCTTCAACAAATTTAAACCCGATACGGAAGCTTACATCCAATATGAAAAGCTGGGATGGCCTTACCCCCCATTAAGTTATGTCGATACCGGAGAGCGAGCTTTCCGTTGGAGTTATGACGGTATAATTGATGGCGGTATGGTCGCTGATGGCAATCTGACTGCAGACTTCAAGAATCAGATCGAAATCAGAACGGTGATGCCCAATGAAAGCCAATTAAACGACATCAATACGGCTGGGCGTCCGGAAACTATTAGGGCAAAGAATGTACTCCTGCATGCGGCTAATATCGTCAATACCGATGCCATCAGCGCGACAGGTAATATCACCGCTATCGCCGAAGACCGTATCGTGCTGGGTCAAGGTATCTTGTCTGCCGGCAAAGAGCTGAATTTGAGCGCCGGTAATACTATCGATGCATGGCAAAGCGAACTGAAAGGATTGGACATCACGCTTACCGCACGTACTGGCGAGATAAAAGTTCACACCAGTGAGAAGCCCAATTACTACCGTCAGGATGGTGTGCGTTGGCTGGGCAGTCTGCAGGCCTCTCGTGACCTGACGCTGACGGCGGGAAGCACCATTACGTTGCTCAATACGCTGCTGGCGCCACAAAGTCGTAACATCAGCATAACGGCTTCCGGTAGCATCTCTCTCATCAAAAATGATGCCGTTCTGATGCGCGATCGTCCCGGTGAATATCTGCCTTCAGACAAGCTGCAACACTACTTCAATGGCCTACTGAACACAGGAAAACTGAACGCCACGGGCTCGGTCTCACTCAATAGCGGCGGTTATTTGGCGCTGCGCGGTGTCAATATCAATGCCGGCAAGGATGTGATGCTGCTGGCCGGGCATAATGCCGACCTCAACTACCGGGCGCTGGGCGGTAATTATGGACATCTTTTTGCAACCTCACGCACTCCAGAGCTCGGTAGCAAGATACACGCTGGCGGCAACCTGCTGATTAACTCTGCCCGCGACATCGGCACCCAGGGCGGTACGCTTTCCGCCAACGGTAATATCACGCTGCTGGCCGGACAGAATCTATGGTTGTCTAACGTCGCCTATTCCGCTATCGATGCCGCTAACGACAACAACAAAGACGACCGCCATGTGGTCACTACCCTCAGCGCCGGGAAAAACCTGACCGCGGCGGCGAATAACCAACTGCTGACTTACGGTGCCAAGCTGACTTCCGGCGCTAACATGACGCTAACCTCCGGCGGCGATATGCGCTTCGAGGCATTACAAAACCACACTTACCGAGAAGGTGGCAACGAGTTCACCGAAACCCGTGCCCAGCAAGGGACCGAGCTGAATGCTGGTGGCCTGATGACGGTGATTTCCGGCGGCAGCATTTTGTTCCAGGCGACCAAACTGGTAGTGAAAGGGTTGGGGGCAAACTGGAAACCGCCGGTAGCGGTGACGGATTGGGGAAGCCGGATAGCCATTGCTGAGCAACAGCTTCAAAACGCACAGCAGCGTATCAATCAAGCCGAGCAGGACAAGAGCCTGGCTGAACAAGCGAAAAATAGTAAAAGCAATGAGTTAAATACGCTGCAGCGTGAGATTGGTACGTTAAAACAAAGACAAGCTGAGAGCATCAGGGAGGCTCAAGAGTTTTCCGCCAAGCATGGCAAGTTGATGGAAATTAACGATTGGGGATTATGGCAGCAAAGTGCAGCTATCGCAGCCGAAGGTATTGGCATCACCCATGAACTTTTAGAAAAAGAGAAGCGTGCGAATAGTCTTCCGAATGAAATAAATGCCGAGCAATCAGCGTTCAATAATGCGCAGCAGCGCCTTACTCAGGCCACGCAAGATCGCGATGGCGCACAATCACGTCTGGCAACCGCCCGCAATGAGGCGATAAGTAAAGGGGCGGATGAGGCCAAACAAAAAGCTCAGGTCGACGCCCACAACCAGGCTGAAGCCATGCGCGCCGGCAATATGGATATCGCCGCCAAGGGGGGCTATCTCTACGCCCAGGCGATGGAGGAGTCCAGCCACTACGAGAAAAAGGAAACCAAGCGCAAATGGTGGGGCAAGAAAACCGAGGTTAAGCAGACCCGCCACGATGTGATAAACAAGGTTACCGAGTTTACCGCCGCCGGCAATATCACGCTGATGAGCCGCGACGATAGCACTTATGAAGCCAGCAAAATCGCCGCCGGGCAAAACGCGCGCCTGACCAGCACGCATGGCCAGGTTCACTTCCGCGCGGTGAAAAACACCTCTTTCGAACAGACCGTCAGCAATTCGAAAGGCTTCTTTATCAAGCAGGCCAATAAAGGCTACGAAGACAATAAGTGGGTGCTGCCGAGCATTCATACCGGTGGCACCCTGACCGTGGAAGCCGCCAAGGGCGTCAGCGCCGATGTGAAGGTGAAAAACGGGCAGGCGCTGCAAAGCGCCATCGACGCCCTGGGGAATACGCCGGGCACCACCTGGGTCAAAGATCTGAACAAGCGCAACGACGTGCAGTGGAGCAAGGTCAAAGACGCTTACGACAGCTGGGATTACAAGAGCCAGCACCTGAACCCGGCGGTGGCAGCGGTGATCGCCATTGCGGCCGCGGCGGTGACCGCAGGCAGTTCATTGGCAGCCACGGCAGCCTCCAGCGTTTCCGGCGCCGTAGGCGGCGGGGCGATAACCAGCGGCGCGGTCACCGCCGGGATGTCTTCGTTGGCCTCCCAGGCGGCGGTGGCGCTGGTGGAGAACCAGGGCAACCTGTCAAAAACCCTGCAGGCGCTGGGCAGCAATGAAAACGTCAAGGCGACCGCCACAGCGATGGCGATCGGCGGCGCGCTCAATGGCTTCGACAGCGCGATGGGTTGGAGCAAGGACGCGGCGGGCAAACCGCTCAATCCAAACAACGTCAAACTGCCGCAGCTGAGCAACGGCGACTGGAGCAGGGTGGCGCAGCGGGTGGCCGGGCAATCGGTCATCAGCTCCAGCCTGAATACCGCCATCAATGGCGGCAGCTTCAAAGACAACTTGACCAATGCGCTGTTGGCGAACATCGGCAGCCAGGTTCAGGCCGAGGGCGCCAATCTGATCGGGGATAACGGCGAAGTCCTGGGCGCGGCCGGGAAGTCAGTCAGTCATGCGGTTGTGGCGGGCATCGCCGCGGAAATCGGGCGCGGTGACGGTAAAGGGGCTGCTGCCGGGGCGCTGGCGGCGGAGCTGGCCGGCGTTGTGATGCAGAGTACGCTGTTCGAACCGGCCAATCTCAACGAAAAAGAACGCCAGCTCTACCGTCTGCAGGAGGCGCTAAACGGCAATGAAGTAAAAGAGCAAACGGCACGAGTGATCGGGGCTTTGACCGGGGCGTTGGCAACGCATACACCGGAGGGCGCCTACAGCGCTGCGGACAGTGCACAGTCGATTTATCGCTACAACATGACCGAGCATATGTTGATGCAGTATGCGCTTGATAATCAGAAAGACATTTTGGCCGCTGGTAAAGGCGATGTTGCTGCGGCAAAACGTGTTGTGGCTCGCCGAGAAGCTGCCGCAATAGTGGCGACAGTAGGTGGTGGCGGTCTGGTACTTACTGCGGGGGGGATGACGCTGGTGGGAGCTGCGCCAGAATTGGTTCTGGCTGCAAGATTGGCGATTGCCGGTTGCAAAACTAACCCCGCGCTTTGCCTGAACCAAGCCGGTATTTATGCGGCGGATATTGTGGCACCTGAGGCCATCATTGGCACGGGCGCCGTAACGACCGGCAGCACATTGATTCTGGGTAAGACCGAAGACAGCGTGAGGAAGTTGAGCCGACAGCTGGTGAACGCTTCCGATGAATTATACAAAACAAAAACGTTCAACACTCAGCCGGTTGCCGATTTTATCAAAGGAGAAACAGCAGCCGGGGCGAATTTGTCGACTAAAACGGCAGATTATCTACGGGAAATACAGAAGGTTAACACTAACCAGTTGGTCAAGGTGTTTGACCCGAAACAGAACGAAAGTAAGCTGAACGTGTTTGGTCAGCAGTTTGAGCAGGTGTTAGGTGAGGGCGGCAGCAACAAGCAAGGTAATACAAAAGTGTTTGCCACTGAGAATTTATCGAAACAGGCGATCTTCGATTATGCGCAATCTCTTACCGGAGGGAAACCATTAATAGAAGTCAGAAAAGATGCACTATGGACGGTGGTTTTAAATGAAAAAACAGGTGAGAAATTAACTCTTAGAAGTGTTTCAAGTAGCAAGGAAGATACCAAAGCACGTTGGACGATTGATATCATAGATAATGAACACCTGAATGCGCTTCAAGGTAAAGTGAAAAAAAGAGTAGAAATCAAATTTCGATGAGGGCTACCATGTTGTATAGCGATGATCAATACAAACTGTTTAGTGAAGAGTTGGACGGTGCTTCCATTGGAACCGTATGGTCAGCTATGAGAGCTGATAATTTTGATAGGAATACATTGTCCTACGAAGATAAGAAAAACTATTTTTTCGATTTGATTCATCACCTTATGGCTGAAGGGAGAGTAAGGTTAGGCAAACATGGTCAATTCCTTGAGGGAGACATTGAAGAACAGTTAACACATTACAAGGCTGCATTCCCTAAGACAGAAGAGGAATGGAAAACAAAAAATGAAGATATTTGGTTCTATGAAGAGGAATGCCCTGGTGGTCTTGTTTGGATTCATGAAGACGGCTACCAGGATTGGACGTAGTTACTGATACTATCTGTAGAATGGTAATCTGTTAACAGATAATAAAAAGCCCGCAAAAGCGGGTTTTTTATTACGCAGCAATCAAAAATCAACACATTGATTTTATTTTATTTTTAAGGTTATTTGGTTTGCAATATATACGCATTGTGGAAATATTTGCTTTGATAATGAATATGGCAGAATATATTGCTTTGCAATATCTACGATGAAATTGGGTTTTATCGTCCCCGCCCCGAAACTCGCAACACTACCCCTACCAATAGCAATGCAGCGCCCGAGGCATAGAGCGGGAACCAGCGCGTCCACCAGAGCGGGGAAAACAGCGGTGCAGCGTTTGAGTTACTGACGGCGTAGTGGCCATAGAGATTCAGTGAAAACGCGATAATTAAAATAATAAGGCTAATAAAGATAAGTAAGCTTGATACTTTATGCATGAAATTTCTCGCTCGTAGGTAACATAAAATAGGTCTGAATTTTTATTTAATCTTACCCTTTTAATGTGATTCTGTTGTTAGCGTTACTCCGTTATGTGAGCGCATTCATAGAATACTTCCCTTTTTTCGGAAAAAGACAGTCCTATAAGGACGCATTATTTTCTCGGGTGATGGATGCTCTGTCATCTATTACACAACAGCATATGCCTTTGCATTTTGATGTTTGCGGATAATCTGTCTGTTCAAGCCTTGGCTCAGTTCTGTGACAGGAGAGCCGAACCTACAGTGAGACAGTGTAAACAGGAGAAGTAATATGGCGTCATCCGGTGCAATGAATATTCTCGACTTTGTTGAGGCGGGTGAAGGAAATGATTTAACTAACGCATTTCTTCGTCTTGCCAAGAAAATCAATGAGAATCCTAACCCGGTCTGGGAAT
>NZ_JVEL01000022.1:0-1550 GCF_001076875.1 Serratia sp. 506_PEND | reverse complement strand
GGCGAAAGCGCTACGCGGGCTGAACCTCGATAAAGCCAACTGGCAACAGGTATTCAGCGGCCCCGGAAACATTACGGTGACGTTACCTGACGGCAGCACTTACACTGGCCCAGCTTGGAATAGTTTTACCGCTGCGTTAAATCAAAAGGCAGAGAAGAAATCTGTTGATGAACTTTCGGCTGTTATGGAAAAAAAAGCGGATGTGAACAATGTTATTAAGCCCGGTGATAATGGGCTCGGTAGTAAGCATGGCTTTGTCGGAGTTAATACTAATAATATAGATATACTTCGTGCCAATATCGGTGAGATGGGGCTGTCTGCGGTACGTAATGAGACTTACATTCCACCTCCATTTAAAATGCTACAGTATTCACCATCTATTTGGTGGCGAACATTAGACACGTTCGCGATGATTACTGTTGGTTACGACCAACACGTAATCACTGTCAATACGGGGAATACTGCCCGAGGTTGGCTCCAAAGCATGGACTTATGGCATTCATTAAATACAACGGTTGATGGTAATGGTTTTATTAAAAGGGCGTCGCCAATCGTTAAATTATTCGGTGACGGCACCTATGAACTCAATGAAGAAAGTCAAGGAGTGACCACTGAACGAGTGAGCGAAGGTATTTACCGTGTATCCGGCACACTAGGTTTTAATGCTGATGCGCAATGGGGCGGTAAGGATGGTGGTATTGAGGTTCCACTCGATCGTAACAAACAACCGCTGATCTGGGTTGATTACGAGGTAGAACCAACTGGCGACCTGCTGATCAAAACCTACCACCGTACATACACAGCAGCGCCACCATTCGCCCGTAATGACGTTAAGGGTTATGACGAAGGAATGTCGATCGATATTCCATTAGGACGCTGGATTGATCTTCGCGTAGAAATGCCAGTCAAAAAGGAGATAAATAAATGACATTAATCAGCGGCGTATTAAAAGGCCCTTACGGCGATCCTCGCTCCGGCGTAACCATTACCCTGCGCGCAGTCAGAACCTCGTCAACGGTCCTGAGCTTGGCTAAATCACAATCAGTGACGGATGATAGCGGTAAATATTCCCTACCCGTGGAGCCGGGCGCTTACGAGGTCATCATCTCGGTGTATGGCGCGCAACCGGAGCGGGTGGGGGCTATCGAGGTTTATAACGATTCGCTGCCCGGCACGCTCAATGATTTCCTGCGTCGGCCAGGGGAAAGCAATATCACGCCGGAGATTGTGCAAACTGTCGATCGACTGCGTGCAGAGGCTGCTTTGTCCGCTGACAAATCAGCAGCATCAGCAGCAGCGGCAAAAGTCAGCGAGCAGAATGCAGCCGAAAATAGCAAAGTCGTTATCGCCGCAGGTTTTGCATCTGGCCCAGTTCATACGGCTGATATTTTTTCTACAGATAATAAGTCAAGCCTTCGCCGCTATACCACTGCTACAGCCAACAGGCCTGGCGGCGCGGCAGGCGGCGTAATGGTTTTACCCGTTGATGGTGGGCCGTCGAGCACTTATTTTGCCGTGTCAGTGACAAACCAAGCGTGGGTAGGTAATTC
>NZ_JVEL01000021.1:0-245 GCF_001076875.1 Serratia sp. 506_PEND | reverse complement strand
CCCTTTTCTGCAGATAGCGAAAGAAGTGAAAGCATTGCGAGAACGGCTCAGGCTGGCGCTGGGAAGCGGGTTACAGGTGACAGCGCTGGACGGGCTGTTCTGGTTCGGATGTCACCGAATGGCGGCGGAGGTGCTGCGACTGCGTAAGGCAGGAATGGTAATTGTAACCTCAGAAACCGACGTCTTCGACACATTGACGGGGACAACCCACCGGGTTCCGGTTTACCGCTGCGACGGCGTGTAAA
>NZ_JVEL01000209.1:0-276 GCF_001076875.1 Serratia sp. 506_PEND | reverse complement strand
AGTCAACTGCTCTACCAACTGAGCTAACGACCCACTGATGTGGTTTACTGCTGATGGCGAATAGGTTATTGGAACCGACTCGCGGAAAACAAGGATGGGGATGTTCAGGACAACTCGACGGGTACTCGACTCGGACCTTTACTTTGCCACATCAAACCGATTCTGAAGCTGCCATTCTTAAAGAATGGTGGGTCGTGCAGGATAACTCGGCCTTTGGCCTCGCCCTTGCGGGCCATCACCGTAGTGATGTTGTCTCGCTTCGCGAGACTCGAACCT
>NZ_JVEL01000208.1:0-525 GCF_001076875.1 Serratia sp. 506_PEND | reverse complement strand
TTTTCCGCGCGTTATTGAAAGGCCAATATAAATTCTTAAGAGGCAGGTAAACAACTTCTACGCCATTTAATTCAGTCTGCTTCCTGGTTTTCTCATCATGGAGACAAACAACACGTACTCTGTCACCCTTGGAAACCAGCTCTTCCGCTAAAAGTTGGACCGACACTTCCGCCCCGCCAACCTTGAAAGGTGCATATAATGTATTAACAATTAATATATTCATAATGGCCGGTTTTTATCAGGATAACGCTGCGTTGCAGATCATATTTTCGAATGGATGTGAGGTTATAAAAAGTTATAACCTCACTAAGAAAAGTCACTACTGAGAATTAAGCATCTTTGCTACTGGATTTGTACTCGTACTGGTAATAACCGTAATTACCATAGTAGCTACTTGCGCGACGCTCGACGGCATTGAGAATAACACCTTTGATTTCGATACCATTCTGGTCAAATCTTCGAATACTCACCTCAATCTCTTTCACCGTATTCATGCCAAAACGCGCGATCATCAGCGCGGTTCCT
>NZ_JVEL01000207.1:0-24399 GCF_001076875.1 Serratia sp. 506_PEND | reverse complement strand
ATATGATCGGCATCGGCGGCGTGGAAGGCGACGTGCGGCGCATCAACGTGCGCGCCACCGAAATCCAGCTCAGCGACCGTTCCACCATGATCGTACCGAACTCGCAGCTGATCTCGCAGAACGTGCGCAACGCCACCATGGGCAACGCGCAAGGGGTAGTGACCATCGCGTTGACGTTCCCGACCTCCATCGATCCGGAGCAGGTGCGCAATATCTTGCTCAGCGCCTATAACGAGTACGAAACCATTCTGGATACGCCGGCGCCTTACGTGCGCTTTAGCCAACTGGGGCCAGACGGCATTATCCTGAGCGTGACCGGCTACGTGCCGAGCCCGCGCATGGTCGGCGCCACCAAGAGCGAACTGCTGTTCAATATCCTCAAGCTGCTGCGCGCGCAGGAAGTGAGCCTGTCCAGCCCGCAAGAAGTGGTGTTTATGAAACAGCAGGCGACGCGGTATCAGGCCAACGAAGAGGAACACTCCTCCTAGTCCAGCCCTGAGGAGGCGGGCCGTTAAGTGACGGCCCGCCGAGCGTGGCTAGTACATCGACGGCTCCACCGATTGCGAGCAGTCGCTGTTGGCGCTGGATTTGGTGCAGGTGTAAGGTTCATTCGGCGATGCCGAAGGCGCATTCGATGGGCCGCCGCCGCCGCCGATACAACCGCTCAGCATCAACGTCAAAAACACGAGAATTATCTTCTTCATCTCACCGTCCTCCATTGCGATTCCTCCTTTAAGTATATGCAGGGAAAGCGAACGGCACCGTTCGCCGCTGCGATCTATACTCCCTTGATGCCGTGTCGATGCTCAACCTCGGCGAATGAGGGGAGAAAGATGCAAACCGACGACGATTTGACCCGCTTTGCCGCGCAGGGCGCGCCGCCGTTGCCGCCCGGTTCCTGGCAGGGTTTTGTCGAACACGACGGCGCACACATCTGGTATGCGGTCTATGGCGCTGACCCGACGGTGATCCTGCTGCACGGCGGCCTGGGCCACAGCGGCAACTGGGGGTATCAACTGCCGGCGCTGCTGGCCGCCGGGTATGGCGTGCTGGTCATCGACAGCCGCGGGCACGGGCGCAGCACGCGCGACGCCCGGCCATACCGTTACGATCGCATGGCCGATGATCTGTTGGCGGTAATGGACGCGTTGCGGATCCCGCACGCCGCGCTGGCGGGCTGGAGCGATGGCGCCTGTGTTGCGCTTATCGCCGCCCACCGGGCGCCGCAGCGGGTGGACGGCGTTTTTTTCTTCGGCTGTAATATGGACGCCAGCGGCGTTAAACCGCCCGCGTCCAACCCCATCGTCGAGCGCTGTTTTGCGCGCCATGCGCAGGACTATGCCGCCTTGTCGCCGACGCCGGACGATTTCGAGGCGTTCGTCGCCGCCGTGAGCCTGATGATGAGCAGCCAGCCGGACTACCGCGCACAGGATTTGGCGGCCATTCGCGTGCCGGTGACGGTTGTTCACAGCGAACACGATGAGTTTATCCGCGCCGAACATGCCGCCTACCTGAGCGACAGCATCCCCGGCGCCCGTCTGGTGACGCTGCCGGGCGTCAGCCACTTCGCGCCGCTGCAGCGGCCGGCATTGTTCAACCGCGCGCTGTTGGATTTTCTCGCCGGTGTGATGTGCCGCGGCCGGCGCAAAGAAAACGGGCGCCAAACGGCGCCCAAGGCGTGACAGGTTAGAAATCGACCGTCGCCTGCAGGCTCAGGCTGCGCGGTTCACCCTCAATCACGCGTAAGTTACCGGCGCTGGAGGCATAGTATTCGCGGTTGAACAGGTTTTTCACATTCAGTTTCAGCTGAGTATGTTTCCCCAGCAGCTTGCTGTCCCAGGCGACAAAGGCATCCGCCACGGTATAGGCCGGCATGGTGAAACTGTTCTCCGGATCGCCGGCGCGGCGGCCGACGTAGCGCGCGCCGCCGCCAATGCGCACCTCGCCGGGCACCACCGGCAATGTCATGCGGTGGCTGAGGTACAGGCCGCCCATGTTGGTTGGGGCGTTGACCAGCCGATTGCCGACGTTGTCCGGGTTGAGGTTGTCTTCGACAATTTCGGTTTTGTCGTAGCTGTAGCTGGCGGTGAGATCCCAGTTGCGCGCCACTTCGCCGTTCAACTCCAGTTCGACGCCGGTGGAACGCGCTTTGGGGATGCTGCGGGTCACGCCGTTGATAAAGATCGACATGTTGCTTTCATCGATGCGATAGAGCGCCAGCGTGGCGTCAAACGCCGGGGTGATCTGCCATTTTCCGCCTACCTCATAGGTGGTGCCGGTTTCCGGCGTGGCGACGTCGCCATTGTCGTCGATAGCGGTGGACGGCGTGAACGAACGGCTGTAATTGCCGTACAGCGACAGACTCGGCGTCAGCTTATACACCAACCCCGCCTGCGGCAAAAACTGGTCATCTTTGTCATTGAGCGTATTTTTCGGTTTCTGGAAACCGTTGCTGTTGTTCTGATAATACGACTGATAGCGCGCGCCCAGCACCGCGATCCATTGATCGGTGAGATGAATGCTGTCCTTGGCGTACAGGGAACGGCTGAACAGCGTGGCGCGCAGGTTGCTTGACGCGTCACTGTAAGTGGTGCTGTCGGTGGCCGGCGTTTCGCCATACACCGGATCGTACATGTTGAAGGTCTTCGAGACCTTGCCGCGATAGGAATAGGCTTTGTAGGTCTGATTCTTCTCGTAGTCCACGCCCAGCAGCAGGTCGTGCTGCATGCCGAACAGCTGCGGCGAGCCGGTCAGATCCCAGGAGTAATAGTGGGTTTGATGATTGAAACCGCGGTTGGCGTCGGCGCGGCGCGAGACGATGCCGGTCGTGGTGTCGACCGCGGTGGCGCGCACTTCGTTGCTGTCGTAACGGCGTTGCAGCCAGGCGTAGTTGAAGCGGGTCGTCCAGATCGGATCCAGCGCGTACTCATAATGGGCGTTCAGACGTTTGTTCTTGCCCCAGGCATGGTTAGCGTAGTCATCCAAGCGGCGGTTATAGGGCACATCGACCGGCTTGCCGTCGATAAATGCGGTGCCGCGATCGTAAGGAATGTCGTACTTGTATTCGCTGTAGGCGATGTTAAAGGAAGCCTGGTCGCCGAACCAACTGAGCGAGGGGGCGATCAGCGTGTGTTCGTCGCTGCCGAAATTGCGCCAGTAATCTGCGTGCTGGCGTTCGGCGATCAGGCGAAAGGCGAAGCCGCCGCCCAGCGGGCCGGTCACATCGACGCTGCCGCTGCCGCCGCCAACACTGTTGGTGGCGCCGCTGATGCGGGTGTTCCAGTCATACTGCGGTTTTTTGCTGATCAGGTTGATGACGCCGCCGGGGCTGAGGATGCCATACAGCAGCGAAGCGGAACCTTTCAGGACCTCAACGCGATCGGTGGTGGCGTCCATGCTCAGCCCCTGGTTGCTGCGCACGCCGTCGATGAAGACCGAGCCGTCGGAGTTAACCCCGAACCCGCGTTTGACGAAGCCATCCTCCGTGCCGCCGAGCGTGTTGCCCTGGGTGACGCCGCTGACGAACTTCATCGCGTCATTGACGCTTTTGACCTGGAAGTCGTCAATGACCTGAGAGGTGACGACGCTGACCGATTGCGGCACCTCGGCGATCGGCGCGGCGGTCTTGCCGGCGGTCGAAGCGGTATCGGCGCTATAGCTGCCGATAGGTTGGGCCGTGGCGGTTACCGTAATGGATTCCTCCGTTTTCGCGCCGGTCGCGGCGGCGATCGCCAGCACGGGGAACAAACCGGCAAACAGGGGCAGCGCGTGAAGAACGTGATTTTTATTTCTTTGAGTGGGGGGGCGAAGAACTGACTGGTGCATATAATTCCGTGAAAAATAATAAATAGTAACGATTATCATTTGTGCATTTTGAATAGTGGGCAATGCCTGTATCCCTTAACTGCACGATTTAATTTTGTCTTTAAAGTAAAAGACGGCGATTTTGCCGGTAAAAAATCGGCTGGGTGGCAATAACGATCGTAGTGACGGGAGATTCACGACAGTTTGTTCGCCAGATAGGTGATTACTGTCAATATATTGATACACAAATATATTTTTCCTAGATGAATAAACAGATGTCCGGGCCGGCAAAACTGGCAATAATAGGCGAGTCGGCCGCTTATCTTCTCCTCATCGTCGACGGTTGTGACACGAACAGATTGTCACCTTACGCTAGCGGAAGTCTCTGGATCCAAGATGCAAACCACCTCGTTGTCCGATACCCGGAAAATTTGGCCCGCGCTCATCATTTTTTTGCTGGTGTTCACTCTGTGTCTGTTGGGCATCGTGAGTCGTCCCGGCAGTTTTCTGGCAATATTCTGGCCGGTGAACGCCGTACTGCTGGCGGTTCTGGTGCGGCGGCCACAGTGGGCTACGCGGGCCGGCTGGGGCATGGCGGTGCTGGGCTATCTGGCGGCGGACCTGCTGACCGGCAGTTCGCTGCAAAAGGCGCTGCTGCTGAACGCCGCCAATCTGACCGGCGTCGTGGTGGGGTATCTGTTGTTCATGCGGCTGTCGCCGCCGGCGCGCACGTTGCAGCGTGGCGCTTCCAGCATGTACCTGTTCGGCATCTGCCTGGCTGCCGCCGCCACGACCGGCGCGGTGGGCGCCGCAACTTCGCAGTGGCTGTTCGGCAGACCGTATCTGACCTCGCTGGCGCTGTGGTTCTCGTCCGAATTCACCAACTACGTCACGCTGATGCCGTTTATTCTGGCGTTTCCCGCCGATTGGCGACGTCGCCTTGCGGCGGCCGGCGCCCTGTTCACCCAGCGCAGCCAATGGCCGCGCGCGGGACGAAAACTCACGGTATTGGCGCTGCTGTTGCTGGCGGCGGTGTGCAGCGTGCTGATCGGCGGCCCCGGGGCGGTGATCTTTCCCATGCCGGTGCTGCTGTGGCTGGCGATGTCCTTCTCATTGTTCTGCACCATGATTGCGGTGCTGATTTATGTGCTGTGGTGCCATCTGGCGATCGATTTCGGGTTGCTTAGCGCGACGCTCGACATGAAAGTGTTGCAAAACGCGGTATCGATGCGTTTGGGCATCGCGCTGTTGGCGCTGGGGCCCATCGCCGTGGCCAGCATGAACTATGCGCGTAATGCGCTGCTGCGCACGCTGGAGCACGTGGCGAATCACGATGCGTTAACGCACGTGCTGACGCGCAATGCGTTTATGCAGCGCGGCGAACGGTTGATAGACCAAAAGGGCGAGCTGGTGTGCGTCATGATGCTCGATATCGACTATTTCAAATCGATTAATGACCGTTTTGGCCATGCCGGCGGCGATCAGGCGCTGATGGCCTTTACCCGCGCGATCGCCGCCGATCTGAGCGTCGGTGACCTGTTCGGCCGCATGGGAGGCGAAGAGTTCGCCATCGTTTCGACGCTCGGCCAGCCACAGCAGGGGTTGCAGCTGGCCGAACGGCTGCGGCAACGCATCGAAACGGAGTCCATCCTCATGCCGGCTGGGCACCCGCTGCAGATCACCGTCAGCATCGGCATGGTGACCTGCCCGGGCGGTTCCGGCCACAGCCTGGCCGACCTGCTCAAACTGGCGGATCTGGCGGTATACAAAGCGAAAAACGCCGGCCGTAACCGGGTCGCCACGCCGGAATCTTACCCTCCGAACGATCCTGACCGCTGAACTTCCGATCCGGGTTGCGCGCCCGCCGTCTAAACTGGTAGGGGGCGCAGGCAACGTCGCCCGCGCTGAACCGACTGTCCTTAATCAGACAAGAGGATGCCAGGATGAAATACGTAGACGGTTTTGTGGTGGCGGTGCCGGCCGCCAACAAGGAGGCCTATCACCGGTTGGCGGCCGCAGCGGCGCCGCTGTTCAAAGAGTTTGGCGCCACGCGCATCGTGGAGTGTTGGGGCGATGACGTGCCCGACGGCAAGCTCACCGACTTTCGCGGCGCGGTGAAAGCCCAGGAAGACGAAGTGGTGGTGTTCAGTTGGATAGAGTACCCCTCAAAGGCGGTGCGCGACGCCGCCAACGAGAAAATGATGAACGATCCGCGCATGAAGGCGCTGGGCGAGATGCCGTTTGACGGCAAACGCATGATCTTTGGCGGGTTCGCGCCGATCCTCGATGCGTAAAGGAGGCGCAAATGGCCAGAATTACGCAACATCTGTGGTTTGAAAAGGACATGGAAGCGGCGCTGAATTGCTATGTCGCGCTGATCCCCGGTTCGTCCGTGAACTGGTTTTCCGACCTGCCGGCGGATACGCCGAGCGGCCCGGCCGGCAGCGTGAAGCTGGCTTCCTTCACGCTGGGCGACCAGCGCTACGCGGCGATCGAAGCCGGGCCGCTGGATCCGTTTAACCACAGCTTCTCCGTGATGGTGGAATGTGACGATCAGGCGGAAGTCGACCGGCTATGGGATGCCTTGAGCGAGGGCGGCGAGGCGGAGCAGTGCGGCTGGCTGCGCGATCGCTGGGGGCTGTGCTGGCAGATCGTGCCGCGGCGCCTGACGGAGTTGATGAACGATCCGGACGCCGCTCGTGTGCGGCGGGTCACGGAAGCGATGCTGCTGATGGGCAAAATCGACATCGCCGGGTTGGAAGCGGCGGCGCGGGGCTAGCGGAAAGAGAACGAGGGAGAGAAAGGATGCATCGAGAACGGCACAGTATCGAACGCATCGGCTGGCTGCGGGCGGCGGTGCTCGGCGCCAACGACGGCATCGTTTCAACGGCCAGCCTGCTGCTGGGCGTCGCGGCGGCCAGCGCCTCGCATTCCGCGCTGATGATCGCCGGCGTCGCCGGGTGGGTGGCCGGCGCAATGTCGATGGCCACCGGCGAGTATGTGTCGGTCTCGTCGCAAGCGGATACCGAAAAGGCCGCGCTGGCGGAAGAGCAGGCGGAGCTGCTTGAAGACTACCCGGGGGAGTTTCGCGAACTGACGTCAATCTACGTGCATCGCGGTCTGGATCCGGCGCTGGCCCGGCAGGTGGCGGAAAAGCTGATGGCGCATGATGCGCTGGAGGCGCACGCGCGCGACGAGCTGGGCATTTCCTCCGCCACCCGCGCCCGGCCGCTGCAGGCCGCGTTGGCATCGGCTTTGAGTTTCTCCCTCGGCGCGCTGCTGCCGCTGCTGGTGGCGCTGTGGGCACCGGTCGCCTGGACGCGGCCGGCGCTGGTGGCCTCGGCGCTGATTTCCCTCGGCGTTCTCGGCGGCATCGCCGCGAAAACCGGCGGGGCGCCGATCTTGCCGGGCGTGGCGCGCATTCTCATCTGGAGCGCACTGGCGATGGCAGTTTCTTCCGGCGTCGGCCTGCTGTTTGGCGTGACGGCCGGCTAACGCCGCGTTTGCATCAATCTATTGCACCTCAAGCTCAGAATTTATCATTTGTCAGCCGTCGGCGTTCGCGGCAAGGTGACGGCAACGCCAACATCAGTCAGGGACACTTATGCAGAAATCACAGATCCTATCGTGGGTCGCCCAGCATCCGCTGTTGCAACGCATGGTCGCGCTAGAGCCGATCACCTGGTTCAATCCACGCGCGACAACGTTGGCCACAGGGCTGCCCCACGTTGGGCTGACCGCCGCCGACGTCGCCGACGCGGAGCAGCGCCTGGCGCGATTCGCGCCTTATCTCGCCGCGGCCTTCCCGGAAACCCAACCCACAAAGGGGATCATCGAATCCGAGCTGGTGGCGATCCCCGCCATGCAGCAGGCGTTGGATCGGCGCTATGGGCAGTCGTTGGGCGGGCGCCTGCTGTTGAAAAAGGACAGCCATCTGCCGATTTCCGGCTCAATCAAGGCGCGCGGCGGCATCTATGAGGTGCTGACGCATGCGGAGAAACTGGCGCTGGAGGCGGGGCTGCTACAGATCGGCGACGACTACGCCCGACTGTTTTCCGACGCGTTTCGTCAGTTCTTCAGCCAGTACCGCATCGCCGTCGGCTCGACCGGCAATCTGGGATTATCGATCGGCATCATCAGCGCCCGGCTGGGGTTTGACGTCAGCGTGCACATGTCGGCGGATGCGCGAGAGTGGAAAAAACAGAAGCTGCGCGACAATGGCGTGACGGTGGTGGAATACGCCGACGATTACGGCGTGGCGGTCGAACAAGGGCGCCAACAGGCGGCGAACGATCCGAATTGCTTCTTTATCGACGATGAAAATTCACAAACCCTGTTCCTCGGCTACGCGGTGGCGGGCGGCCGTCTGAAGCGGCAGTTTGCCGAACAGGGCATTGTGGTGGACGCGCAGCATCCGCTGTTCGTGTATCTGCCGTGCGGCGTCGGCGGTGGGCCGGGCGGTGTGGCCTTTGGCCTCAAGCTGGCGTTCGGCGATCACGTTCACTGCATTTTCGCCGAACCGACCCATTCCCCCTGCATGCTGCTCGGCGTCTACAGCGGGTTGCATGACGGCATTGCGGTGCAAGATCTCGGCATCGACAACCGCACGGCGGCGGACGGGTTGGCGGTGGGGCGCGCCTCCGGCTTTGTCGGCCGGGCGATGGAGCGCTTACTGAGCGCGTTTTACACGCTGAGCGATGAAGAGATGTTTGCGCTGCTCGGGTTGTTGGACCGGCACGAGCATATCCAGCTGGAGCCATCCGCGTTGGCGGGCATGGCCGGGCCGTGGCGCGTTGCAGCCCATGCCAGGGCGCTCAGCGAGCAAGGCATCAGCGCCGAGAGTCTGGCGCAGGCGACGCATCTGGTGTGGGCGACCGGCGGCGGCATGGTGCCGGCGGCGGAAATGGCGAAGTATCTCGCCGCCGGGCAGGCGGCGGAGTAAGGCGCAGTAAAAAGGGGCGAAAATCGCCCCTGATTGTCTGTCGTGCGGTTACAGCTGTTCGCCGTTGCTGGCGATCACCCGGCGATACCAGTCGAAGCTTTTCTTGCGCGAACGTTCGAGCGTGCCGGTGCCGTCGTCGTGTTTGTCGACGTAGATGAACCCGTAGCGTTTGCTGTACTCACCGGTGGTGAATGACACGCAGTCGATGCAGCCCCACGGCGTGTAGCCGATCAGATCTACGCCGTCTTCAATCACCGCTTTCTTCATCTCTTCGATATGGGCGCGCAGATAGTCGATGCGATAGTCATCGTTGATCTGGCCGTCCGCTTCCACCTTATCGAAGGCGCCGAAGCCGTTCTCCACGATAAACAGCGGCTTCTGGTAGCGTTCATACAACACGTTCAGCGAATAGCGCAGCCCGACCGGATCGATCTGCCAGCCCCAGTCGGAGGCCTTGACGTACGGGTTCGGCACATTGCCCGGGAAGCCGAACATGCCGTCGCTGCCTTCCACCGCGTTGGCCTGCAGCGCGTTGCTCATGTAGTAGCTGAAGCCGATGTAGTCGGTGCAGCCCTCGCGCAGGATCTGCGCGTCCTGCGGCTGCATCTCGATCTTCAGCCCTTTGCGTTCCCAATCGCGCAGCAGGTAGCTGGGATAGTAGCCGCGCATTTGCACGTCGGTGTACAGATAGCGCTGGTGCATCGCTTCCACGGCGTACATCACGTCGTCCGGCTTGCAGGAGTAAGGGTAAAACGGCACGCAGGCCAGCATGCAGCCGATCTTGAATTCCGGGTTGATCTGATGACCGAGTTTGACCACCTGCGCGCTGGCGACGAACTGGTGGTGCAACACCTGGTACAGCGCCTGCTCAGGGTTGTCTTCCTGGGTGTAGTCCACGCCGGAACAGCAGTAGCCGAACAGCGGGTAGCGGTAGTTGCTCTGGTTGTTGATTTCGTTGAAGGTCATCCAGTACTTCACCTTCTCGCGGTAGCGGCGCATCACCACTTCGCTAAAGCGCACGAAGAACTCCACCACCCGTCGATTTTTCCAGCCGCCGTAGGCTTTCACCAAATGGTAAGGCATTTCGAAGTGCGACAGGGTGATCACCGGCTGGATGCCGTATTTCAGCAACTCGTCGAACAGGTCGTCGTAAAACTGCAGGCCGGCTTCGTTCGGCGTTGCTTCGTCGCCGTTCGGGAAGATGCGCGTCCAGGCGATCGAAGTGCGGAAGCATTTGAAACCCATCTCGGCGAACAGCGCCACGTCCTGCTTGTAGCGGCCGTAGAAATCCACCGCTTCATGGTTGGGGTAACGGTAGCCGTCGAGCACGCCGTCGGTCATCACGCGATCGACGCCGTGCGAACCGCCGGACAGCACGTCGGCGATGCTTGGCCCTTTGCCGCCCCGATCCCAACCGCCTTCAACCTGGTGCGCGGCGACCGCGCCTCCCCACAGAAAATCTTTCGGCAACTGTTTCATCGTCAATGTCTCATCTTATTTAATGAAGGATAATAACGCTTGCATTGTCAATAGAGTAACAAGACCGAAAGAAATGTCACGATATAACAAATCGCCGTACAAAGTGATTTGTCACAATAAAAAAACAGCCTGTTTTATTTTTCCGAATTAATATGCCCAAGCCGTTTGCCGATGGTTTCAATAATGTAAAGCACGGGGATCTGCGTGGTGATATTGTGATGCCCGCCGATCAAATGCTGCGGCACGTGGTAGGAGAGATTAAAGTCCGCCAGCCGCGCCAGCGAAGAGGTTTCGTTGTTGGTGATGCTGATGATCTTGCAGTGGTGCAGGCTGAACTGGCTCGCCAGTCGCAGGATCTCTTCGGTCTCGCCGGAGACCGACAACATGATCGCCACCGCGTTTTTATACATATCGCTGTTGACGGGATAATAAGGATCGTCGATATGTGTGCTGAATTTCCCGACGTTGGAAAAGAAACGCGCGCCATATTTCCCCAAGGCGCCAGAGGTGCTGATGCCGACGAAAATAATCCGCTCGGCGGCGGCGATATGGTGCGCCGCTTCATCGAGTAACTGATTAAATTCGTCGTTGCTGACGCTTTTAAAAAAACTGAGAATTTCGCCGATGCCGGAATCGACCGGCGGCGCATCGGTTTGCTCCAGATACAGTTTGAAACGGATGCGAAATTCTGAATAACCGTCACAACCCATTTTTTTGCAAAATCGCAGCACGGTGGTGGTGGACACGCCGGCGGCCTCGGCCAGCTCGCGGATGGTCATGTACATCACTTGATTTTTGTGTTTGCTGACGTAGTTATAAACCATCAGCTCCAGGGCGTTGAGCTCGGCGATTGCTTTATGGGTAAACATGAGTCGATCCGGCGGCTGAAAACGGGACATTCATCTGCGGGTTACCATAGCAAAATTCGCCGCTGCCGGCACTGCCGAACAAAAAGAAAAGCCGCACCAGTCAGGGGCGGCCCAGGGTTCACGACGAACAAATTAAAGCAAAAACGTTCCGGAAGACATGCCATGAAAACGCGTTTCATCACACAGGGTTAGCATAGGCCAACTGATGCCGGCGGCAAAATGCCGGTTTCTGCTTTCTAAAGCCAACGCGCGGCAAAAGCTATGGCGCCTCGGGTTTATCTTCTGACCAGCGGGCGGCGTTGACATCCACCTTAACCGGCAGCAGCCCGATGGCGGTGAATTTATCCGCCAACTGTTGTTGCTGCCTGAACACCTCCGGCGACATGCGCTGGCTGCCGAACGGCATGCGAGCGATGGCTCTGGCCCAAATGGCCTGATCCAGGCCGGTGCTCTGAGCGAGGATCGCCGCCGCTTCCTGTGGATGCCCGTTGGCCCAGTCGCTCAGCGCGCCGAGCTGTTGAATCACCTGTTTGGCGCTGTCCGGGTACGTTTCGGCAAAGCGGCGGCTGGCGAGATAGAAGGTGTAGTGCGGCACCAGGCCTTCCGCGTCTTTCAGCAGGCGGGCGTTGGCACGGGTTTCCACCTCGGCGTAGTAGGGATCCCAAATCACCCAGGCGTCGACGCTGCCGCGCTGGAAGGCGGCGCGGGCATCGCTCGGCGGCAGATAGACCGGCGTGATGTCCTTGTAGCTCAAGCCGGCCTGTTCCAGCGCGCTCACCAGCAGGTAATTGACGTCAGATCCTTTGTTCAACGCCACGCGTTTGCCTTTCAAATCGGCCACGGAGCGGATCGGCGAATCCTGCGGCACCACGATGGCTTCGGTTTTCGGGCTGGGCGGCGAATGCGCCAAATAAACCAGATCGGCCTTGGCGGCTTGCGCGAAGGCCGGCGGGGCGTCGCCGGTCGCCGCCAGATCGATGCTGCCGACGTTCAATCCTTCCAGCATCTGCGGGCCGGCGGGGAATTCTATCCAGCGAACCTTGACGCCCTGCGGCTCAAGGGCTTTTTCCAGCGTGCCGCGGTATTTCAGCAGCGCAAAAATGTTGGCTTTCTGGTAACCGATGGTGATTTGCTGCGGTTTCTCCTGCGCGCCGGCCGGCAGGCTAAACAGGCCGAGCAGCAGGGCGGCGATCAGCGGCGTTGTGAGTTTTCTCATCCTGATTTTCCGATAGGCAAGTGAACGATAGCGATGACGCGCTGGGCGTAACGCCATGAAACGGCATTTAAATTTTCCTGCGGCGGGATAAGGGCGATGATAATGAGCGGCGCAGTGGCGTGTAAAGCGCCCGCTTATGCTGAATAATGCCTTGTTTAGCCATAAATGAGCTTAAGCGGGAGAGGGGGGCATGACGCTATGCCGCGTCACGCTCGCGCGAACGCCCCAGCAACAGCGGCACCAGCAGATACAGGGCGGCGGCCGACGCCCAGACCAGGCCGGGCCAGACATCGCGCGTGGCGGCATACAGCGCCGTCGCCACCAGCGGCCCCGCGACGCCGATCAGGCTGCCCATGCTGGCCAGCGTCCCTTGCAGCTCGCCCTGATGGTCATCGTCCATCTTGTGCGCCATCAACGCCTGCAGCGCCGGCAGCGCCATGCCGCCCGCGGCGAAGAACGGCAGCAGCGCAAAGGGCGCCCAGCCGCGCGTGGCGATCGATAACAGCATCAGACCCAGCGCGTCGGCCGCCAGGCCGATCAGCAGCGCCTTGCGTTCGCCGAGCCGTGCGACCAGCGGGCCGATGGCGAAGGCCTGCGACAGCGCGTGGCAGGTGCCGTAACCGGCCAGCGACAGGCCCGCCACCATCATGCTCCAGCCGAAACGATCCTGACCGTATAAAATCCATAGCGTGGCCGGCGCCTGTGAAACCAGCGCCATGATCAGGTAAATGCCGGCCAGCGGCAGCAGGCCCGGTTTGCCGTGCAGCCGTCGCAATGACGAAAAGGGATTGAGGCGGATTTTCTCGGCGGCGCGGGCGCGGGGTTTGCGCGATTCCGGCAGCAGGAAAAACGCCATGATCAGGTTGAGGGCATTCATCGCCGCCGCCGCCAGGAAGGGCGCATGCAGATGCCATTCGCCCAGCGAGCCACCGAGCAGCGGGCCGACGATAAAGCCGACGCCGAACACCGCGCCCACCAGGCCAAAACGCCGCGCGCGCTGGCCGGCAGGAGTAATATCGGTAACGTAAGCGGTGGCGACCGCCATGTTGGCGCCGGTGATGCCCGCCAGCAACCGGCCCAGATAGAGCCAGGCCAGCGTCGGCGCGAACGCCATCAGCAGGTAGTCGGCCGCTGCGCCGGCGAGTGAAATCAACAGCACCGGCCGCCGGCCGAAGCGATCGCTCAACGCGCCGAGGATCGGTGAAAACAGGAATTGCATCAACGCATAGGCCGCCAGCAGGGCGCCGTAGTGCAGGCTGCCGGCCTCAAGACCGCCCAGCGAGCGCAACAGCGCCGGCAGGATCGGCATGATCAGACCGATGCCCACCGCATCCAGCAACACCGTCAACAAAATAACCCACATAGGTTTTTTCAAAATTGCGACTCTAACAGTGATAGAGTATTGAGTATTTCACAGTTACCCTATCAGTGATAGAGAGATGAGCGAAAAAAATACTGCGATGCGTTTAACGCGTGAAACCGTCCTGCGCGGGGCGCTGGCGCTGCTGAATGAGATCGGCATCGATGCGCTGAGCACCCGTCGCCTGGCGCAACACCTCGGCGTGCAATCTCCCACGCTCTATTGGCATTTCAAGAACAAAGCCGAGCTGTTGAAAGCGATGGCGGAAACCATCATGTTGGATCACCGTGAAGAGCTGCCCGCCGATATGCCCTGGCAGGATTGGGTTGTCACCAATGCCGGCAACTTTCGTCGGGCTCTGCTGGCTTACCGCGACGGCGCGCGTCTGCACGCCGGCACCCGGCCGCAGGAGTCGCAATTCGCCATTATCGAGGCCAAGGTGGCGCTGCTGTGCCGGGCGGGCTTGACGCCTGAACGCGCGGTGAATGTGCTGTTCGCCGTCGGGCGCTTCGTCGTAGGCTGGGTGCTGGAAGAGCAGCAAATGCAGCCGGACGATACGCTGAATGACGCCGATCGCCAGCGTTACCCGCTGCTGTGCGAAGGCTGGGACACTTTGCAGGATAAGGGCGCAGACGCGCTGTTCGAAGCCAGCGTGCGGCTGTTGGTCGACGGCGCCGAGGCCGGACTGGCAATCGACAATAATCACGGGCGGCAATCATAAAAGCGCGCTTATCTATCGGAAATTTATAGAAAATACCCACTTTTCGTTAAAGCCATGGCGGCTACATTCCCTTAACATCATCAAGTCTTTTGATGATAATTATTAGCATGCTGCTCAATTATTCGCCGCAGTGATGTTACGGATTAAATCCGTTTGTTTAAGGGATAGTTTCACCATGGAAATCAATGTTAATGGCCGGGTGGTTCCACTCGGCGATATCTCGCCCGAGACCCCGCTGTTGTACGTTTTACGCAACGATCTGCACTTGAATGGCCCCAAATACGGCTGCGGCCTGGGGGAGTGCGGCGCCTGCACGGTGCTTATCGACGGCGTCGCCGCTCGCTCCTGCTCAATGCCGCTGGCCGCGGTAGGAAGCAAGTCCGTCACCACGCTGGAAGGGCTGGGAACAGCGGAAACGCCGCACCCGGTGCAGCAAGGGTTTATCGATGAGCAGGCGGCGCAGTGCGGTTACTGCGCCAACGGCATGATCATGACGCTGGTCGCGTTGTTCGAACGCGAGCCGGATGCAGATGAACAGACAATCAAGAAAGAGCTGGCCTACAACCTGTGCCGCTGCGGCACCCACCTTGAGATCTTGCGCGCCGCCGAGCGCGCCCGCGATCTGCTGGCTGCGCGGAGGCAAGCATGAGCCGCCTCGAACTGACCCGCCGACAATTGTTGCAAGCCGGCGGTGTGGTAATGGTCAGCAGTCTGCTGCCCGCGCCGTTTAACGCCTTCGCCGCCGAGGCGGTTGTAGCGCCTGCCGATCTGCCGCTGGACAGGGTAGACAGCTTTATCAGCCTCACCGCCGACGGCCGGGTGACGGCCTTCAATGGCCACGTCGATCTCGGCACCGGCATTCGCACCGCGCTGGCGCAGATCGTCGCCGACGAAATTTGCGTGCCGTTTGAGCACGTCACGATGATCCTGGGCGATACGCAACGCACGCCGGATCAGGGGCCGACCATCGCCAGCGCCACCATCCAGGTCACGTCGGTGCCGCTGCGCCAGGCGGCGGCGCAGGTGCGACATATGCTGACGGCGCTGGCGGCCAAAGCCTTCGAGCTGCCGGCCGACCAGCTGACGGCGGCGGCGGGACAGGTGTTTGTGACCAAGCACCCGGGGCGTTCCTTGAGCTATGCGCAGCTGGCGAGCGGGCAGAATCTGCACGTGGCGCTGGATAAAAACGTGCCGCTGAACGGTGAACAGCAGAATCGCTACGTCGGCCGCGCCGTTGCCCGAGTCGACATTCCGGCCAAAGTGAGCGGTGGGCTGACCTACGTGCACGATCTGCGTTTGCCCGGCATGCTGCATGGCCGGGTGGTGCGGCCGCCTTACGTAGGCGCCGACAGCAGCGCCCCGCTGGGCGGCGGCCTGTTGTCGGTGGATGAACGTTCGATCGCGCACCTGCCGGGCATCGTGAAACTGGTGGTGATCAACGATTTCATCGGCATCGTGGCCGAGCGCGAAGAGCAGGCGATCGCCGCCATGCGTCGGCTGAAAACCGAGTGGAAACCCTGGGCCGGCTTGCCGGATCTGTCGCCGGAAGCGCTGCCCGCCGCGCTGGAGGCCAACCCGAAAACCGATCGCGTGCTGCGCGACGATGCGGGCACGGATGCCGCGCTGGCGGAGCTGCATACTGAAGTGCGGGCGGATTATGTCTGGCCCTACCATCAGCACGCCTCGATCGGCCCTTCCTGCGCGGTGGCGGAGGTTAAAGACGGGCGGGCGCAGGTGTGGTCCGGCACGCAAAACCCGCACGATCTGCGCAAAGACATCGCCACGCTGCTCGAGTTGCCGTCTGAGCAGGTGCACATCACCCGCATGGAAGCCTCCGGCTGCTATGGCCGCAACTGCGCCGACGACGTCTCGGCGGACGCGGCGCTGTTGGCGCGGGCGACCGGCCGCCCGGTGCGGGTGCAGTTGATGCGCGAACAGGAGTCCGGCTGGGAGCCGAAGGGCACCGGTCAGCTGATCCGGGTGCGCGGCGGCCTCGACGCGCAAAATCGGGTGGCGGCTTACGAGTTGAAAACCAGCTATCCCTCCAACAATGCGGTGACCTTGCCGCTGGTGTTGACCGGCAAGGTGGCCAACCGGGCCGACGTGCAACAGATGGGCGATCGCACCGCCATTCCGCAATACGCGTATCCGCACATGCGGGTGATCTGTCAGGACGCCGCGCCGATCGTGCGGGCGTCGTGGATGCGCGGCGTTTCGGCGCTGCCCAACGTGTTCGCCCATGAATCCTGGATCGACGAGCTGGCCTGGCGCGCCGGCGAGGACCCGATCGCGTTTCGCCTGCGTTACCTGAACGATCCGCGCGCGGTGGCCTTGATTGAGGCCCTGAAGCGCCAGGCTAACTGGCAAGACGGCCCGGCGCACCGCTCGCGCGCCGCCGGGGCCGAAGTGGTGAGCGGCCGCGGTTTCGCCTATGCGCGCTATTTCCACAGCAAATTCCCCGGCTTCGGCGCCGCCTGGGCGGCCTGGGTGTGCGATCTCAGCGTCAATCGCCTTTCTGGGCAGATCACGCTCAATAAAATCTTCGTGGCGCATGATTGCGGCCGGATGATCAATCCGGCCGGGGTGCGCCATCAGGTGCACGGCAACATTATCCAATCCGCCAGCAGGGTGCTGAAAGAGTTTGTGACCTTCAACGCGTCGGGCGTGACGTCATTGGACTGGGGCGGCTATCCGATCCTGCGCTTTGACGAATTGCCGCAGATCGATATCCAACTGATCGACCGCCCGGACGAAGCGCCGATGGGCGCAGGAGAGTCCGCCTCGGTGCCGAGTGCGGCGGCGATCGGCAACGCGCTGTTTGACGCCCTCGGCGTGCGCCTGCGCGAGGTGCCGTTCACACCGGCGCGGGTGCTCGCTGCGCTGCGCGCTCAGGCCGGCCATTAACCCCCCGTAACGAACAAGGACAGCAAAGATGAGTAAGATGAAAAAAATCGTCGGGTGGGGCGGCGTCACGGTGATCGCCGTTGTGGTCGCCGGCGTGGTCGCCAGTTGGCAGCCGGAAATCGCGCCGCTCGCCGCCGATGCGACCCACAGTTTCAGCGAGGCGCAGATCGCGCGCGGCAAAACGTTAGCCGATCTCGGCGACTGCGCCGTGTGCCACACCCGTGCGGGCGGCGAGCGCAACACCGGCGGGCTGGCGATGGAAATCCCCTTCGGCACCATTTACACCACCAACATCACGCCGGATGTGGAAACCGGCATCGGCAGCTGGAGCTACGCGGCGTTCGAGCGCGCCATGCGCCACGGCGTCGATCGCCAGGGCCGCTATCTCTATCCGGCGTTTCCCTATACCGCCTTTACCCGCACCCGCGACGACGATCTGCAGGCGCTGTACGCCTACCTGATGTCACAGCCGGCGGTCAAATACCGGCCACCGGCCACCGATTTGCACTTTCCGTTCAATATTCGCCAGGGCATCTTTGCCTGGAACCTGCTGTTCCTGACGCCGGGCGCGATGCAGGACGAGGCGGCCCAGAGCGCCGACTGGAACCGCGGCGCGTACCTGGTCGAAGGGCTGGGGCACTGCAGCGCCTGCCATTCGCCGCGCAACGTGCTGTTCGGCGAAAAAACCGGTGGCGATCATTTGGCCGGCGGCGTGGCGGAGGGATGGACGGCGCCGGCGTTGACCGGCCGCTCGCCCGCGCCGCTCGATTGGACGCAGCAGGATCTGGTCGAGTTTATGCGCACCGGCTACTCGGCCAACCACGGCGTCGCCGCCGGCCCGATGGCGCCGGTGATCGAAGAAGGGCTGTCGCGCTTGCCGCAGGCCGATCTGCAGGCGATCGCCGTCTATCTGCGCAGCTATCATCCTGAAACGGCGGCGGGCGCTACGGCGGCAACGTTAAACGCTCAGGCGGAACGGCAGGTGGAGCCTCTGAGTTCGGAAGGGGCGCGGTTGTTTTCCGGCGCCTGCATGGCGTGCCATGCGCAGGAAAAAGGCGCGCAGATGGCGGGAGTGCGGCCGTCACTGGCGCTGAACACCAACCTGTTCGCCGAGGCGCCGGACAACGCCATTCGCGTGGTGCTCGATGGCATACAGCGGCCGGCGAACGCCGAGCTGGGCTATATGCCGGGCTTTCGCCATAACCTGGATGACGCGCAGATCGCCATCCTGCTCAACTACCTGCGGCAGCACTATGCCGGTCAGGCGCCGTGGCCAGACTTGGCGGCGCAGGTCGGCCGCTTGCGCGCCGAAACCGCGCAGAAATAGCCGCCGGGGGGTGGACAGCCGCGCCGCGTTGACGACAATAGAACTTTTAACATGGACAGAGGCAGTAAAATGAATACGTTAGACGCGATCCGCCAACGCCGCGCCACCAAGCAGTTTGATACGCAGCACGTGATGTCGCTCGAAGAAAAAAAAGCGCTGTTGAACATTGCGCTGCAGGGCGCACCCAGCGCGTTTAACCTGCAGCACTGGCGCCCGCTGCTGATCGAAGATCGCGCACAGCGCGAGAAAATTCGCGAAGCGGCGTGGGGGCAGGCGCAGGTGACCGACGCATCGATGCTGGTCGTGCTGTGCGGCGATCTGTCGAGCTGGGAGTCACAGGTAAAAACCGTTTGGGCCGAGGCGGCGGAGCCGGTACAGCAGTTCATGATCCCGGCCGTCGATCAGTATTATCGTGGTAAGCCGCAGGTGCAGCGCGACGAGGTGATGCGCAGCAGCGGCATCTTCGCCCAGACGCTGATGCTGGCGGCCAAGGCGCAGGGTTACGACTCTTGCCCGATGGACGGGTTTGATTTCGACGCGGTGGGCGAGATTATCAACAAACCGGCTCACTATCAGATCGCGCTGATGGTCGCCATCGGCAAGGCGGCGGGGCAGCCTTATCCGCGCATCGGCAAACTGCCGTTCGACGAGGTGGTGAAAACCGATCGCTTCTGAGCTGAACGGTGAATGACAAAAGGGAAGGCTTGCGCCTTCCCTTATTTTTTTGTGACGCACAGTTCGTTCCAGTAGCTGAAACGGATGCGCCGTTGCAGGCGGTGATGCCACATAGAAAAACTCCTTCTACCCTACACGGTTTAAATAAATAGCACCGCGCCGGACACAAGGCGAATGCCTTATTGTGCATAGCTTGCCCATCGGGCGGGATTAACTGATTTTACCGGCTTGGTGCGCGGCGGACGCCCATCGCCAGCCGAAGTTCATGCCCGCCGCCGCGCCGAGAATGGCCAGCGTGCCCAGCAGCTGCAACAGGCTGAGACGGTGCCCGAACGCCGCCCAGTCCACCACGATCGCCACCGCCGGGTAGATGAACGACAGCGCGCCGACCAGAGCGGTGGGGATTTTCTGGATCGCGCCATAGAGTAACGTGGACATCAACCCGGTATGCACCAGGCCGAGGGTAGCCAGCAGCAGCCAGTCGGTCGGTTTCGCGGGAAGGTGGGCCAGAGCGGCGAACGGCGCCATCGCCAGCGCGCCGACGGTCAGTTGAATCAACACGATGAGCTGCGGCGGCAACGCGGCCAGCTGTTTGACGATCGCCGCCGCCAGGGCGTACATCAGGGCCGCGCCCAGCGCCAGCGCCACGCCGAGCAGATAGTCGCCTTCGCCGCCACCGCTCTGCCGGCCGGTGACGATCAACAGCATCCCCGCGAACGCCAGCAGAAGCCAGCCCAGCCGGTTAGCCGTCAGTTTTTCGCCGAACAGCAGCGCCCCCAGCGCCACCAACATAAACGGCTGAACGTGGTAGGTCACGGTGGCGACAGCGATCGAAGCGTGCTGATAGGCAGCAAACAATAGCGTCCAGTTGAGCACCAGCGCGATACCCCCGAGGATGGCGACAGCCAGCTGCCGCCGGTTGATCGCGCCGGGTTTCAACTGCCCAAGCGCGGCGCAGGTGGCCAGCATCGCCAGCGCGCCGAACGCGCAGCGCCAAAACACCACCGTGGCGGGCGGCTGCCCTAAAACGAGTACCGGCCAACCGACGGTGCCGGAGATCGTCATGGCGAGGATCATTTGCACTGCGCCGCGCGTTTTCGTTTTCATGTCATTTTCCTCGTTGCCTGGCCGTGCTTGTGATGAAGCCGTTTAGTCATTAAAATGAACAATCGGACATTATGATGAACATGGTTGACTCTGTTCGTCAAGTCGAACAATTGAACGGTATAATGAACAATGAGCGATAACCTGATGCAGAACATCACGCCGATCGGCCTCTTGTCGGCGGCAATCCGCCGTGAGCGGGAGCGATTGAATCTGTCGGTGACCGAGCTGGCGAAGCGCGCAGGCATCGCCAAATCCACGCTGTCGCAGCTCGAGGCCGGCAGCGGCAATCCCAGCCTGGAAACGCTGTGGGCGTTGGCGATGGCGCTGGATGTGCCGGTCAGCCGGCTGATTTCACAGCCGAGCAGGCCGGTGCAAGTGATCCGCGCCGATGAAGGAACGCCGGCGCTGTCGGAGCAGGGCAACTACGCCGCCACGCTGCTGGCCACCTGCCCGCCGGGCGCGCAGCGCGACATTTACCGGCTGCGGGTGCAACCTGGTGAAACGAAATGCTCGCGGCCGCATCCGCCGGGCACCGTCGAGCACGTGATCATCAGCAGTGGACGGGCGCGCCTTGGCCCGGCGGATCAGCCGCAGGTGCTGAGCGCCGGGGATTACATCAGTTACTCCGCCGATCGCGAGCATATTTTCGAAGCGCTGGAGCCGGAGACCACCGCCGTCATGTTGATCGAGCAGGGCTAGCGCGGCGTTGACGGTTCGTTTATTGAAAATGATTCTCAATTATATTAGTGTGCCCGCCTGTTTTGACGCCGGGACGGGCGTATGGCCCGGTGTCGCTGCTTAACGCCCTTCAAGGACCGAAGATGAAAATCGCTATTCCTTCCATACTGTTACTCGCCGGTTTGACGGCGACGCATCCGGCCACCGTGTTGGCCGCTGCACCGCCCGCTGCGGCGGATCAGGGCCAGAACGATACGGCCAACAACGATTTCAGCTTCGTGCGCTATCGTGCGGATTATCGCGTTAACGCCAACGCCACCAACGTGAAGACGGAAAGCTACGAAGTGCTGCTGAAAACCAAGGCGGCGGTCGAAAAATTCAGCCAGATCCGCCTGAGCTACAGCGAGAAAATGGAAACGCTGGAGGTGGTCGCCGCCTATACGCTGACCGCCGACGGCCAGCGCCACGATGTGGCGCCCGATCGCATCTATACCCAGGAAAGCTATTCCAGCGCCACGGCGCCGCTGTATGCCGACCGCAAAGTGCGCGTCATCGTGTTCTCCAATCTGGCGCCGGACTCGCGCGTGGTGTACGAACTGCGCCGCACGCAGAACACCCCGTATTTCCCTGACTATTTTGGCCTGTGGGAGACCTTCAGCGTTTTCGATCAGTTCGACGACGCCGAAGTGACCCTGCAGGCGCCGGCCAAGCTGCCGATGCATATCTTCACGCGCGGCGTCGAGGGCGGGGACCAACCGCAGATCCGCAACGGCCAAGCGCACTGGCGCTGGCATTATTCGCGCAGCGCGCCGATGAAGGCGCAAAACTGGGCGGCGGACAGCTGGACCTTCAGCCCGACCATCATGGCCAGCACCTACCGCGAGTGGCCGCAGTTGGCCAAGGCCTACCAGCTGAAGGCCGGCGCGGCGGCGAAGGTGACGCCGGGCATTCAGGCGCTGGCGGACAACATCACCGCCGGCATCAGCGATCGGCGCGAGCAGGCGGAGGCCCTCTATCGCTGGGTGGCGCAAAACATTCGCTACGTGGCGGTGTACCTGGGCAACGGCGGGCTGGAGCCGAATTCGGCGCAGAGCATTCTCGATAATCACTATGGCGACTGTAAGGATCACGTGGTGATCCTGGAGGCGCTGCTCGCCGCCAAGGGCATTGAAAGCTCGCCGGTGCTGATCGGCATGGATGAAGGCCCGATACTGCCTAACGTGCCGCTGCTCGGCCGCTTTAATCACGCCATCACCTACGTGCCGGAGTTCAATTTGTACCTGGACTCCACCAATCCCTGGGCGCGGTTCGGCCAACTGCCGGAGGGCGATCTGGGGGCGCCGGTGCTGCTCACGCGCGACGCCAAACTGGCGCGCACGCCGGGCAGCGACGAGCAGCCGGTCAACAGCGCGCTGAGCGTCGATTTTGTGTTCGACAAGGCGGGCAATCTGCATGGTCAAACCGAGCGCCGGCTGAGCGAAGTGGAAGAGATTGACCTGCGGGGCTACTTCTCGCAGATCAACCGCCAGAACCGGGCGCAGGCCGAAGCGACGATCATGTCCGCCTCCGGCATCGACGGCAGCGGTGAGGTGGCGATGAACAGCGATCCGCTGGATCTCAAAAAGCAGTTCGGTTACCGCTTCCGCTTCAAGGCGGACGACTACGTCGATTTCGGCGTGGTGGGCGGCATGACGTTGCCCAACCCGCCCGGCGGCAAATCGTTCCGCACGCTGTATACCACCACGGCGGCGCCGGGCAACGAAACCCCGTTCTACTGCACCGCGCAGCGCTACGACGAAACCTACCGTCTGCAGCTGCCGGCCAACGTGCCGATTATCGCCATTCCGCAAGACAGGCAGTTCCGCAATGCGGCGGGCGACTATCGCGTCGCGTGGCGGCGTGACGGGCAGCAGGTGACCGTCAATCACCGCCTGCAGGTGAACGCCATTCGCGGCAAGGAAGCGCTGTGCCAGGCGCAGGATTACCCGGCGTTCCGCGAGCTGTTCCAGCAGGTGCGGCGCGGTTTCCGCGGCCAGGTGGTGTACGGCGAATTGGCCAACGGCAAATAAGCCGCTGCCCCGTAGTCGGATAAAAATGGCCCCCACTCAGATGCCAGTGGGGGCCGTAGCGTTCCCACTAAGCGATCTTAACCGCACGCACCTCTTTGGATCTCAACTTCACGCGGATTGGCACCGATTTGTACGAAGGCGTGCCGCTCTCCTCATCGATGTAATGCAGCGGCACCAGCACGTTGGCTTCCGGGTAGTAGGCGCCGACCGATCCGGCTGAGATGTTGTAGGCGATCACCGTGATGCCTTCCAGGCGCTGGGTGCTGCCGGGCAGCGCCGTTTCCAGATCGACCACGTCGCCATGCTCCAGCCCCAAACGTTGCAGATCGCTGTCATTCATAAACAGCACGTCGCGCCGGCCGAAAACCCCGCGATAGCGGTCATCCAGGGCATAAATGGTGGTGTTGTACTGATCGTGGCTGCGCAGGGTGATCAGCCGCAGCGTATTTTGTTCCGCCGCAATCTGGTCTTCATGTAACCCGCTGAACACCGAAAACATCGCTTTGCCCGTCGCCGTCGGCCACTGGCGCTCGGTCGGCGGCAGCGGCATGCGGAAACCGCCGGGTTGGCGAATGCGCGCGTTGTAATCGTCGAAGCCCGGAATGGTTTTTTCGATCAGATCGCGGATCACGTCGTAATCTTCGATCAGTTCATCCCAGGGCACCTTGCTGGCGGGTATCACCGCTTTGGCCATGCCGGCCACAATGGCGGGTTCCGAACGTAACAGCTCCGACGCCGGTTTTAATTTGCCGGACGAGGCATGCACCATCGACATCGAATCCTCCACCGTCACCGATTGCCGCCCGCCGGCCTGCATGTCCAGTTCGGTGCGGCCCAGGCAGGGCAGAATGAGGGTTTCTTTCGCCACCAACAGATGGCTGCGGTTGAGTTTGGTGCCGATATGCACGCTTAACTCCAGCGCTTTCATCGCCGGGAAGCTCTGATCGGGGTCCGGCAGCGCCACGGCGAAGTTTCCGCCCAGGCAGATCAACGCCTTCGAGGCGCCGTCGATCATCGCCTGCATGCATTTCACGGCATCGTGACCGTGGGCCTTGGGCGGCGTGAAGCCAAACACCGTTTCCAACTTCGCCAAAAATTCGGCCGAGGGTTTTTCGGTGATGCCGACGGTGCGATTGCCCTGCACGTTAGAGTGGCCGCGCAGCGGGCAAATGCCGGCGCCCGGTTTGCCGATGTTGCCGCGCAGCAGCAACAGGTCAGCGATCAGGCGCACGTTGGCCGTCCCTTTAT
>NZ_JVEL01000206.1:0-423 GCF_001076875.1 Serratia sp. 506_PEND | reverse complement strand
AAGCTTTGGAGCCTTCACGCTTGCGCTTCAATGCAGAAGAGTCACCAGCATTGCGAGAAAGCGCCTCCCGAATCCCCTTGGTTGTTGCGGGGAGTCCTGGGATGCCCACTAACTCTTTTGCGATAACGAACATGATTAAGACGCCTTACGCATATAACTTTCGGTTTGGTAACGGCTCGGCCAGATCATTTCCGGCGAAACCCCTAGCGCATCAGCGACAATCTGCTGATAAGGCTTGCATGGTGTGCGTAGTACGGTTTTCAGAGAATCCTTGCTGTACCCAGCCTTGATGGAGAGAGCGCGGAACGACAACCCCCGCCGGTGTATCTCCGCCTTGATGATTTCAGGGTGCCAATCGGCACGCAGATCTTCTTTTTGAGTCGTCATTCATCTATCCTAAAAAGTTATCTGTGCGGATAACCG
>NZ_JVEL01000205.1:0-2790 GCF_001076875.1 Serratia sp. 506_PEND | reverse complement strand
CCAGTTAGAACAATCGAACTTCGCGGAATTCTCGGAAAGAAATTTACCAGAGAATTTAAGTACCGCGCACGTGATGTGCCGCACGCCATCAGGGCATTAAAAGGGCTGATCCCCGGCTTCGAAAAATTCATGCTCGAGTCCAAGCAGAAAGGGCTTACCTTTGCGATTTTTGTTGGTGGTAAAAATATCAGCGAAAATCAGCTGGCGATGACCAAAGGCAACGAAAATATTCGAATCGTGCCTGTTATCACCGGCAGCAAGCGCGGCGGCCTATTTCAAACCATCTTAGGGGCTGCATTGATTGCTGCCGCCGTACTCGCACCAGGCGGGATTATGGCTGCTGGCGGATTGGCTGCCGCTGGTGGTTGGGGGACCGTTGCTATGATCGGTGGCTCTATGATGCTTGGCGGGGTGATCCAAATGCTCTCCCCGCAACCCGGCGGTCTCTCTGTCAGCCAGGATGCCGACAATAAACCGTCTTACGCATTCGGCGGGCCGGTCAACTCCACCGCTCAGGGTAATCCCGTCGGCGTGCTGTACGGTAGCCGGGAGATCGGCGGTGCCATTATCTCTGCCGGCATCTACGCCGAAGACCAGCAATAAATTTTCCAGTGTTTAACAGGCTCGCTTCGGCGGGCTTTTTTATGGGCGAAATCATGGAAAAAATCATTCAGGGGCGGAAAGGTGGCGGTGGTGGTGGCCACACGCCGACCGAGTCGCCGGACAGCATTCAGTCGATCGCCAAAACAAAAATTCTACTGGCGATTGGTGAGGGGGAATTAGCTGGCGGCCTCGATGGGACGAATATTTATCTCGATGGAACGCCGTTATTGTCTCCAGATGGCACGACTAACTTTCCCGGTGTCGAGTGGGAGTTTCGCCCTGGCACCCAGACACAGAGCTATATCCAGGGTGTGCCTGGTGCCGAAAACGAGATCAGCATCGGCACAGAGCTAAAAGCCTCTCAGCCGTGGGTGCGGGCAATCAGCAACACCCAACTGTCAGCCATTCGCCTGCGCATCGGTTGGCCGACCCTGTTAAAGCAGGAGGACAACGGCGATCAGGTTGGTACGCGTGTCGATTATGCGATCGATCTGTCGACCGATGGCGGCGCCTACCAGACGGTACTTAACGGCACAATTAACGACAAAACGACGTCACTGTATGAGCGCAGCCACCGGATAAACCTGCCGCCGGCAACCACTGGCTGGCAGGTGCGCGCCCGGCGCCTTACTGCGGATTCTACATCATCGCGAATTGTCGACCGGATGAATATTGAGGCGATCACCGAGGTCATTGATGCAAAGCTACGCTATCCGAACACGGCGCTGCTCTTTGTTTCGTTCGATGCTAAGCAGTTCCAAAACATCCCGCGGATCAGCTGTAAGCCTAAGGGGCGAATGATTCGTGTGCCGACAACCTATGATCCGGAATCTCGGACCTATACCGGCACGTGGACTGGGGAGTTTAAGTGGGCCTACTCCAACAACCCGGCCTGGGTGTTCTACGATATTTTGCTGAATAAACGTTTTGGCCTGGGTGATCGCTTGGACATGACGCAGGTTGATGAGGTTGAGCTGTACCGCATCGCCCAATACTGCGATCAGCCGGTGCCGGATGGCCGTGGCGGCGACGGGAAAGAGCCGCGGTTTCTGTGCGACGTCTACATCCAGTCGCAGAACGAGGCATTCACTGTGCTGCGCGATCTGGCCTCAATCTTCCGGGGTATGACGTATTGGGCCAACAATCAGGCCTGTGCGCTGGCGGATATGCCGCGGGATATGGATTACACCTACACCCGCGCCAACGTGATCGACGGAAAATTCCACTATCAGGGCGGCAGCCAGCGAAATCGCTACACGACGGCGATGGTGAGCTGGTCAAACCCTGAAAATCATTATCAGGATGAAGTCGAGGCCGTGGCGGAGAACGCGCTGGTGCGCCGGTATGGCATCAACCAAACGGAAATCTCAGCGATCGGCTGTACTCGGCAGACGGAAGCGAATCGGCGAGGCCGCTGGGCACTGTTGACCAATAGCAATGATCGCAGCGTGTCGTTCTCCACTGGGTTAGATGGATTTATTCCGTTGCCTGGACATATCATCGGTGTTGCCGATCAGATGCTGGCGGGCCGGGTGCTGGGCGGTCGTATTTCCTCTGTTGGCGGACGCAACATCACGCTGGACCGTGTGGCCGATGTAAAAATCGGAGATCGCCTGCTGATTAACCTGCCATCGGGAAAATCTCAGGCCCGCACGGTGCAAGCAGTGAATGGCCGGGTGGTTACAGTGTCGACTGCGTACGCAGAACCCCCCGAACCGGAGGCGGTGTGGAGCGTAGACGCAAACGATCTGTTTGTTCAGCAATACCGTGTTTCCAACGTTGCCGATAATGATGACGGCACATTCACTGTTACGGCTGTTTGGCATGAGCCGGGTAAATATGCGGCGATCGATACCGGCGCGCGCATCGATGAACGGCCGATCTCGGTAATTCCGCCAGGCGTGCAACCGCCGCCGAAGAACATCGCCATTGATAGCTATTCGTCGGTAAGCCAGGGGATCGCCGTGACGACCCTGCGCGCCAAGTGGGATGCGGTCGACAGCGCGGTAGCCTATGAGGCTGAATGGCGCAAGGATAGCGGCAACTGGGTTTCTATGCCGCGCACGTCTGCGTTGGGATTCGAGGTGCCAGGCATCTACGCCGGGCGCTACCTGGTGCGCGTGCGCGCCATCAACGCCAGTGACGTATCGTCTGTCTGGGCGACGTCGATGGAAACCTACCTGAAGG
>NZ_JVEL01000204.1:0-220 GCF_001076875.1 Serratia sp. 506_PEND | reverse complement strand
GGAGTCTGGCCTTATCTGAAAATCAGGTTGCTGTTGGTGATGCCATTCGCCACGGTATCTCGCAGTTTGGCGTGCCACTGATTTATTACTCAGATAACGGTGGTGGCGAAAAGAACAAGACCTTTGACGCTGATATTACCGGGATATTTTCTCGTTTGGGTATCGATCACCAAACCGGTATACCAGGAAACCCGCAGGCGCGCGGGATTATTGAGCGTAT
>NZ_JVEL01000203.1:0-202 GCF_001076875.1 Serratia sp. 506_PEND | reverse complement strand
CTCGATGTTCCACTGAAGGGGAACCCCGGAATGCGAAAGGCCATATGGGCGGCATCAGCCGATTTACGGTTAACTGAAACGCTACTGGCCGTCGGCAAAGCCAAAGAAGACACAAAGCGTATCTGGGAGCAAATCGAGAGCTGGTTGCCGATGTTTGCACTGTTCCAAAGCGACAGAAGCAGCCGGGATTCCGACGATGAAG
>NZ_JVEL01000202.1:0-7808 GCF_001076875.1 Serratia sp. 506_PEND | reverse complement strand
ACTGCAGATTGAACAGCAGAATATCCGCCGGATCCAGATTGTCGCCGGCCAATTCGAGGAAAATATCGTAGGCCTGTTCCAGCGTTTCGTCTTCGGTAAGGCGGTTATTCAAATCCATAAAAAAATCCTGATAACAAATGATTTGGCGCTATTAAAGCACGCTCGCCGCGGCTTTTACAGCAACGGGCTGAAAAAGTAGAACAGGCGTTCGACCAGGCGATGCCAGAACGGCCGCTTCAGCCACTCTTTGGCGTTTAACAGTTTGGAACGGGCGATATAGTCTTCCTGCACGCACGCCAGATCGCTGCCGAAGCCGTCGTCGTCGATCACCAGGGTGATCTCGAAATTCAGCCACAGGCTGCGCATATCCAGATTGACGGTGCCGACCAGGCTGAGCTGGCCGTCGACCAGCACGCTCTTGGTATGCAGCAGACCGCCTTCGAACTGATAGATTTTCACCCCGGCTTCCAGCAGCTCGGAGAAAAACGCGCGGCTGGCCCAGCGCACCATCATCGAATCGTTGTCGCGCGGCACGATGATGCTGACCTCAACGCCGCGCAGAGCGGCGGTGCAGATGGCGTGCAGCAGATCGTCGCTCGGCACGAAGTACGGCGTGGTCATGATCAACTGCTCGCGCGCGGAATAAACGGCGGTCAGCAGCGCCTGGTGGATCATTTCTTCGGGGAAACCGGGGCCGGAGGCGATCACTTGAATGGTGTGGCCGCTTTCCTGCTCGAACGGCATGATGTTGACGTCCGGCGGCGGCGGCAGAATGCGCTTGCCGGTTTCAATCTCCCAGTCGCAGGCATAGACGATGCCCATCGTAGTAGCCACCGGGCCTTCCATGCGCGCCATCAGATCGATCCATTGGCCGACGCCTGCATCCTGCTTGAAGTAGCGCGGATCGACCATGTTCATGCTGCCGGTATAGGCGATGTAGTTGTCGATCAGCACCACCTTGCGGTGCTGGCGCAGATCCATACGGCGCAGGAATACGCGCAGCAGGTTAACCTTCAGCGCTTCGACTACTTCGATGCCTGCGTTGCGCATCATCGCCGGGTAGGGGCTGCGGAAAAATGGCAGGCTGCCGGCGGAGTCCAGCATCAGGCGGCAGTGCACGCCGCGCCGCGCGGCGGCCATCAGCGATTCGGCCACCTGATCGACCAGGCCGCCGGGCTGCCAGATATAGAACACCATTTCGATGTTGTGGCGCGCCAGCTCGATGTCGCGGATCAGCGCTTTCAACGTGTCGTCGGTAGTGGTGAGCAACTGCAGCTGGTTGCCCTTGACGCCGTCGATGCCCTGGCGGCGGTTGCACAGCTGGAACAGCGGTTCAGCGACTTCGCTGTATTCGGTGGCGAAGATGCGGCGGCTCTCTTTCAATTCCTTCAGCCAGCGCGCGGTCGACGGCCACATGGCCTTGGCGCGCTCGGCCCGGCGCTTGCCCAAGTGCAGTTCGCCGAACGATAAATAGGCGACGATGCCGAACAGCGGCAGAATATAGATAACCAGCAGCCAGGCCATGGCAGAGGGAACCGCACGGCGTTTCATCAAAATGCGCATCGTCACGCCGGCGATCAGCAGCCAGTAGCCGAACACCATGAGCCAACTGATTACGGTATAAAATGTTGTCATAAAGGCGAAAAATCCCGTTCGCAAACCACCAATGATGAGTGTACGCACAGATCGGGCAAGGCGAAACCTTTTATCGGCGCTTATGTTACATAAATATGATGAAGTTAAGGCACTTGCCGAAATTGAAAGGGCGGCTTTTGCCCGCGTGGCGTTCGCTGTGCCGCCGATAACGGCGGCTTGGATCGCGGGCGGAAAGGGCTATAATGCCCGCGGTTGGCATTAGACGAACGAGTGACGGAATTATGAGACGCAGTAGAAATGAAGTGGGCCGCTGGCGCATGTTGCGGCAGAGCCAACGTCGGCGGCATCGCTGGCTGGAACGCCAGTCGTGCAGCAATCGCCATATTATCCGGGTGCGGCGGCGCCTGGACGATCAGCATCGGCGCGCGCTGCTGTTTGCGGTATCCTGCGAGTGGTAAAACGAAAACAGTCCCGTGAGGGACTGTTTTGTTATGGCGTCTGAGTTATTTGCCCAAATAGGCGTTGAGCATCCAGACCTGTTTTTCCTGCTCTTTGATGTAATCGCTCATCAACGACGCGGTGCCTTCGTCGCCGGCGTCTGCCGCCACCGTCAGCAGCTCACGCTGCTGTTGCAGCAAGATTGAATACCCTTCCAACAGGCCGCGCAGCGTACCCTTATCATCGGTCACGTTGGTGTGTTCCTTGATGTCGGCGGTTTTCAGATAATCGCTGAAAGCGTGACGCGGCTGCGAGCCCAACGTCAGAATACGTTCCGCCAGCTCATCCACCTTGGTCAGCAGATCGTTATATGTCTCTTCGAATTTCGCGTGCAGTTCAAAGAACTGCGGGCCGGTAATGTTCCAATGATAGCCGCGCACGTTCATATACAGCACCTGATAGTTTGCCAACAGCGCATTCAACGCTTCGGCGAGTTTTGCTGATTGTTTACTGTCAAGGCCGATATGGGTTTTCGCTGCTTTCTTTGCCGTTGCCATAATAATCTTCTCCTGATTATTTGTTCCGATAGTAGACAGAATCAATTTCCATAGCTGTTACAGTAACCGGATTTATCGCAGGGTTAAATACGATAACAGGCATTATTGCCATCGCTCAAACCGATGACGATAAATCCGTCGAGCAAATTGCCGAATCAGTTTACGCAGGTTCCGCAGGCGAAAAAAGTCGCTTTTCTCGGTTACTTGCGCAGCGCCAGTTTTACCACACCTGCGCCCAGCGCCATTAACAGCGCGGCGGCGATCAGTACCGAAATAAAGGCGCGATCAAAGGCCAGACGCGCCAGCTGCGTCAACTGCTGCGCGCGATCGGCCGCCATTCCTGCCGCCAGGCGCAACGCTTCGTCGATGCTGTCGTAGGCTAAATCGCTGACCGGCAGCGCCGCCGGCAGCGCCAGGCTGTGACTGTAGACCGCCGTCATCAGCCCGCCGAGCAACGTCACGCCCAGCACGCCGCCCAGCTCGTAGGAGACGTCTTCGATAGATGCCGCCATGCCGGATTTCTCCTCCGGCGCGTTCAACATGATGGCGGTGGAAGCGGCGGTGATCACGCCGCCGAGGCCGAAGCCCACCAACGCCAGGCTCGCCAGCTGCGGCGCTATGCCGCTCTGATAGAACAGGGCGAGGCCGGCGATGCCGAAGGCGGTCAGGGCGAAACCGCCGAGAATGATGCTGCGCTCACCGTAGCGCGGCAGCAGCAAACCGGCCATTGGCCCCGCCAGCGCCGAGGCCAGCGGGATCGGCAAGATGAACAGCGCCGCCTGTAGCGGACTGAGGCCGAGCACCAGTTGCAAGCGTTGGCTGAGCACCAGCTCGACGCCAATCAGCGCCACCATCGACAGCAATGCCACGCCGATACCGCCGGCGAACAGCCGGTTGCGGAACAGGGAGAAATCGATCATCGGGTGGGCGCTGCGCTGCTGACGACGCACGAACAGCGCCAGGAACAGGATGCCGATCAGGGCTGCTGCGAGCAAGGCGCTGACTTCAGGCGTCGGCTTGCTCAATTCCTTCAGCGCATAGATAGCGCCGACCAGGCCTATCATGATCTGCACCGAGCCGATGATATCGGCGGGGCGTGGGTTATCGCCGCCGCAGCGCGGGATCAGTTTCCATGCCAGCGGCCAGACCAGCAACACCACCGGCACATTGATCAGGAACACCGAGCCCCACCAGAAATACTCCAACAGCAGGCCGCCGACCACCGGGCCGATGGCCGCGCCGCCGGAGGCCACCGACGCCCAGATGCCGATCGCCAGCGCGCGTTCGCGTTCGTCGGTAAAGACGTGGCGTACGATGGACAGCGTGGCGGGCATCATCATTGCCGCGCCAACGGCGAGGAACACCCGCGCGGCGATCAGCCATTCGGCGGTTGGCGAAAAGGCGGCGCACAGCGACGCGACGGCAAACACCGGCAGCCCGGCGAGAAACAGCCGTTTATGGCCGATGCGATCGCTCAGCATGCCGGCGCCAGGCAACAGACCGGCCACCACCAATGGGTAGGCGTTGACGATCCAGAGTTTTTGCGAGGCGCTGGCATCCAGCGCCTGGGTTAAACGCGGCAGGGCGGTATATAACACCGTCATATCGATGACGATCAGGAACAGGGCGCTGGCGACCATTGTCAGGATTAACCAGCGGTTCTTGGCGTACATAAGTCATAATCCAGTTAACGTGGGCGGCGCGAAGGCGCCGCCATTGTGGTAACCCTCCGGCGATGCCGGGTGGTATACTGGCGATAATATATATCCATACGTTCGTATTGAAAAGAAGGGTTTCTTAATGGGACGTCAACGCAGCATCGATCGCGACAAGGTTTTGGACACCGCCGAAGAGATCGTCGCCACCCAGGGCGCCGCCGGCTTGACCATCGACGCCGTCGCCAAAGCGATGGGGATCTCCAAGGGCGGGGTGCAGTACTGTTTCGGCAGCAAAGACGCCCTGATTGACGCCATGTTCGATCGCTGGGGCAGTGCCTACGAGACGCTGTTCGCCGCTATCGCCGGTGACGATCCTTCGCCGCAGACCGGCGTGCGCGCGCATATGCTGGCGACGCAAAGCTCGGATCAGACCGCCAGCGCCAAGGCCGCCGGGCTGATGGCGACGCTGATTCAAACGCCGGAGCATCTGGCGAGCACGCGCGAATGGTATCGCAGCCGCATCGCCGGTTTGGATTTGACGACGGAAGGAGGCAAGCGCGCGCGCCTGGCGTTTCTCGCCACCGAAGGCGCCTTTATGCTGCGTTACTTTGGTTTGATGGATATCGATCAGGCGGAATGGGAAACGATGTTCACCGATATGCAGGCGTTGATTTTAACTGAGGGTGCCTATCGCACTGATAGCTAGTAAAGCCCGCAGTGAAAGGCGTATGTTTATCGCACAAGATATTCCCTCGAAGAACTTTTTAGCCAGCCACTCCGTGCTGGCTTTTTTTTTGTTCGCAGGCAAGCGCCCCTGCGGGGCCCCCTGAAGGCAGGGGGCGGGGGAATTATTTACGGGCGTCCAACAGCGATTGGGCGTTCTCTGCGGTAACGACGGTCCACGGAATGTAGTAATGCTTCTGCGTGCCGCCCTCCCATTTCAGATCCTTGGCGTACTGCTTCCAGATGTCCGACTGCGGTTGATAGCTTTCACCTTTCACGGCGCGCAGCGCGACGTCGATGGAACCCTGCATCTGGCCTTTGGCATCTTGCAGAATAGAGACCATTTCACCGGCCTGCACCGCATGAATCGCGTCAGAGACGCCGTCAACGCCGGCAATTGCGAAGTCCTTCACATTCAGGCCGGCGCCTTTGATCGCTTCGATAGCGCCCAGCGCCATCTCGTCGTTCTGGCCAATCACGCCGTTGATTTTACCCCGGTGTTTCTGCAGCCAGTTTTCCATCAGCGGCTGCGCTTCCGCGCGTGACCAGTTGGCCGTTTTGCGCTCAAGTACCGTGACCTGGCCGGCGCCGCACTCGGCAATCGCTTTATCATTGCCTTTGCCGCGCTGGATCTCGCCGCTGCCGCCTTTCGGGCCTTCGATAATCACCACGTTCACCTTCCGGTTCTTGCAGTCGAGTTTGTCCAGGACGGCTTTGGCTTCCAGATACCCGCCCAACTCGTCATTAGACACCACTTCAGACGTCATCGCGTCCGTGTTCAGGCGCGCGTTGGTGACCACCACCGGGATTTTGGCTTCGTTGGCATTGGTGACGATATCGATATTGGCCTCAAAATCCATCGGGTTGACGATAATGGCATCGGCGCGCGTCTGGATAGCGGTGGCGGCCTGATCGTTTTGCACCGATGCATCATAACGCCCATCGTAGAAAGTCAGTACGGCTTCGCCGCTTTTCACCGCCGGGTGTTCCTTGCCGAACCTTTCCATCAATTGCACGAACTCGGCTTTGTTGCCGTACATCAATACCGCGATTTTTACCGGGGCGGCCTGAGCCGCCGACAGGCTACCGAGCATCATGGCAGAGGCAAACAACGCTATCTTGGTCTTATTCATGGTTTTCTCCTGGTAGAGTTGGGTCTGATGTTATTAATCGCGCTGTTGCTTACGCGATGGGTCGAGCAATACGGCAAGAACGATCAATGCGCCTTTGATAATTTGTTGGTAATACGATTGCACGCCGAGCAGATCGAGGCCGTTATTCATCACCCCGATAATCAGCACGCCGAAGAAAGTGCCGACCAGCGTACCGACGCCGCCGGCCATGCTGGTGCCGCCGATCACCACCGCCGCGATGGCGTCCAGCTCATACCCTGCGCCGGCGTTGGTCTGCGCCGAACCGGTGCGCGCCGTAAGGATCAGGCCGGCGATGCCGGCCAGCGCGCCGCACAGCGTATACACCAGTATTTTGATGCGGGTGACGTTAATCCCCGAGGTGCGCGCGCTTTTCGGGTTGCCGCCGACGGCGTAGATGTAACGCCCGAAGAGGGTTTTATTCAGCACCAGCCAGGCGAGGGCGAACAGCACGATGAAGATGATGACGGGCACCGGAACGCCGCCGACATAGCCATTGCCTAACCAGCGGAAATCGCTGTTCAATTGCGATACCGGATTGCCGTTGGTGGTCAACATGGTTAACCCGCGCGCCGCGGAGAGCATGCCCATGGTGACGATAAACGGCTGCAACCGGTAACGAGCCAACACGGTGCCGTTCACCAGGCCGCAGACGATGCCGATGCCCAGCGCCACGATCAGCGGCGCCATGACGGCGGTCGCGGTGTCGCCGATAGCCAATCCGCTGTTGTTGGTGGCGAAACGGGCGGCGACGATCCCGCTTAACGCCAGCACCGAGCCCACGGAGAGATCGACGCCGGCCGTAATGATGACGAAGGTCATGCCGATCGCCAGAATACCGTTGATCGAGACCTGGCGCAGGACGATCAGGGTGTTTTCATTGCTGAGAAAATAATTGCTGCTCCAGGCCCCCTGGGCGACCTGATATTCGCCAATCAGCGCCACGATCAGGCACAGCGCGAAAAAGGCGATGATAATGCCGTATTTGTGCATACGGCGTTTATTGCGGGTGAAAAATGAAATTCCTGGTGATAAGGAGTGGGCGCTGCTCATTTTTTTTCTCTCTCTGTTAAACCGCAAGTTTCATCAGTGCTGCCTGGCTCGCATCGGCCGCCGAAAGCTCGCCGGCCAACTGCCCGTCACGAAATACCAATATGCGATCGCTCATGCCGATAATTTCCGAAAGCTCGGAGGAAACCATGATGATCCCCTTGTTTTGCAAGGCGAACTCCGACATAAATCGGTAGATCTCTTTCTTGGCGCCGACGTCGATGCCGCGCGTCGGCTCGTCGAGCAACAACACCTCCGGATCCAGCAGCGCCCAGCGGCCCAGCACCACTTTTTGCTGATTGCCGCCGCTCAGGTTGCCCACGGGCTGTTCGCCATCGTGGGTTTTAACGTTGAAGCGCTGGATCATGTCGCGGGTTCGCGCTTGCTCCCGTTTTTCGCTGACGAACCCCATTCGGCTGATGCCGGCAAAAGAGGCGATATTGATGTTTTCACTGACGGAACGGCACAGCACCAGGCCGGTTTCCTTGCGATCTTCCGTCACGTAGGCAATGCCGCTGTCGATGGCCTCTCGCGGGGAATGGCGGTTAAGCGTCTTGTCGCCCAAGCGGATCGTGCCGCTGTCAGCATGCTGAATGCCGAAGATAAGATCGAGAAACTCGCTGCGGCCCGATCCC
>NZ_JVEL01000201.1:0-13811 GCF_001076875.1 Serratia sp. 506_PEND | reverse complement strand
GGGGTCGGTGGTTCGAGTCCACTCGGACGCACCATATTGCTGATTCATCTCTCCCCCCTATCGCGTTATACTTCCCGTTGTTTCGTCTCTGCCCGACCGTTCGATTTTTCATGTCGATTGCGCCGAACTACCGCCATCAGCCATCAGGAACGCCACATGACCACCTTCACCGCCAAAACCGCCTTTTTACCGCTCGACAATGGCCTTGCCCGCCGTGAAGGCGTGATGAGCGACGGTTCGCCGGCGGCGGAAGTGCGTTTCGAGGCCGGCGCCTTCGGCCAGCTGCAAAAGCCCGCGCACGCGCGACAAACCCGGGTGATATCCGGCGAATTCGAGTTCACCCTCGGCGGCGACACCCGGATAGTACGTGCCGGCGAGAGCCTGACCCTGCCGGCCAACGTCGCCAGCGGCTGCTTCTGCCTGAGCGCCGGCGTGCTGCTGGAAATCCCGCAAACGCGCTAAGCCATATTTACAGCAAGGTTATTTGCGCAACAAGCGGTGCGCAACGCGTTGCATTTGCGCCACATTTGCCCCCGTTTTGACATATCCGCCACACCGCCGCGGTTTTTTATTTTGTTTCCCGCCGCTTAGCCTTTATAATGCGCAACGTCTATCAGTTGAATGGTTTCAGCCCTTGATCTGCGAAAACGCAATAACAACACGATGTGATCTCACCCCGTTGCGCAGCATCTCCGCGCCCCCGCGCGGGCTGAATTTTTCCGCCCCACTTCAACTGTCGTCACCTATCCTTAACTATGTTTTTCACCACCAGGCACGGCTCAAATTCCCTATCGGCGTAAACAACGCCGGTCAAATTCGTTTTTTTATCCATCACAACTTGTAGAAAACTCCGCCATGAAAAAGACCAAAATTGTTTGTACCATCGGTCCAAAAACCGAATCGGAAGAAATGCTGACCAACCTGCTTAATGCGGGCATGAACGTGATGCGTCTCAACTTCTCTCACGGCGACTATGAAGAGCACGGCAACCGCATCAACAACATGCGCGCCGTGATGGCGAAAACCGGTATCAACGCCGGCATCCTGCTGGATACCAAAGGCCCGGAAATTCGCACCATGAAACTGGAAGGCGGTAAAGACGCCTCGCTGGTCGCCGGCCAAACCTTCACCTTCACCACCGACCAGAGCGTGATCGGCAACAGCGATCGCGTAGCGGTCACCTACGCCGGCTTCGCCGCCGACCTGAAGATCGGCAACACCGTGCTGGTTGACGACGGCCTGATCGGCATGGAAGTCACCAACGTGACCGAGAACGAAGTCATTTGCAAGGTGCTGAACAACGGCGACCTGGGCGAGAACAAGGGCGTCAACCTGCCGGGCGTGTCCATCCAGCTGCCTGCGCTGGCCGAAAAAGACAAACGCGACCTGATCTTCGGCTGCGAGCAAGGCGTCGACTTCGTGGCGGCGTCCTTCATCCGCAAACGCTCCGACGTGCTGGAGATCCGCGAGCACCTGAAAGCCCACGGCGGCGAGCAGATCCAGATCATCTCCAAGATCGAAAACCAGGAAGGCCTGAACAACTTCGACGAAATCCTCGAAGCGTCCGATGGCATCATGGTTGCCCGTGGCGATCTGGGCGTCGAGATCCCGGTAGAAGAAGTGATCTTCGCCCAGAAGATGATGATCGAAAAATGCAACCGCGCGCGTAAAGTGGTCATCACCGCCACCCAGATGCTCGATTCCATGATCAAAAACCCGCGCCCTACCCGCGCGGAAGCCGGCGACGTCGCCAACGCCATCCTGGACGGCACCGATGCCGTCATGCTGTCCGGCGAGAGCGCCAAGGGCAAATACCCGCTGGAAGCGGTCAACATCATGGCGACCATCTGCGAGCGCACCGATCGCGTGATGCCTAGCCGCATCGACTCCCTGAACGATCGCCGCAAGCTGCGCATCACCGAAGCGGTGTGCCGCGGCGCGGTTGAAACCGCCGAGAAACTGGACGCGCCGCTGATCGTGGTCGCCACCAGCGGCGGCAAATCGGCGAAATCCGTGCGTAAATACTTCCCGAACGCGGTGATCCTGGCGCTGACCACCAATGAAACTACCGCGCATCAGCTGGTGCTGAGCAAAGGCGTCATTCCGCAGATGGTCAAGGAAATCGCCTCTACCGACGACTTCTACCGCATCGGTAAAGAAGCCGCCCTGGCCAGCGGCCTGGCGCAGAAAGGCGACGTCGTGGTGATGGTTTCCGGCGCGCTGGTGCCAAGCGGCACCACCAACACGGCCTCGGTACACGTGCTGTAATATAAAACGTGACATAATTGTCTTGATCAAAACGCCGCTTTGCGGCGTTTTTTTTATCAGCAGTAAACTATTTTTCTCAAAACGCAACCGCGATCCGCTCATTATTTAGCTAATAAAGAATCGGAGTAGTCCCATGGAAGCCGGCTGTTTTCCCTCGTTTTTTTAACTAATTTGTAAAACCAGATGCAAGTTTGAGCGAACGATCAAAATAAAGCACCTCAACACTAAAAAATTATTCTCTTTCGAAAAAAGTTTGTGTAATACTTGTAACGCTACATGGAGATTAACTCAATCTAGAGGGTGTTATAATGAATCGTACTAAACTGGTACTGGGCGCGGTAATCCTGGGTTCCACTCTGCTGGCTGGCTGCTCTAGCAACGCTAAAATCGATCAACTGTCTTCTGACGTTCAGACTCTGAACGCTAAAGTTGATCAGCTGAGCAACGACGTGAACGCAATGCGTTCTGACGTTCAAGCTGCTAAAGACGACGCAGCACGCGCTAACCAGCGTCTGGACAACCAAGCTCACGCTTACAAAAAGTAAGATAGCTTTGGTTATTGAAAACGGCGCACATTGTGCGCCGTTTTTTTTTGTCTGTCCGTCAGCACTGGATGTTGCCTGCACGGCAGGCAAAAAAAAGAGGTTCAGCACGCTGAACCCCTCTTCAACCGCTCAATCCTGCAAACTTAGTTCACCGAACTGATTGGCGCTGCCTTGAATGGGCTCTTATTCGCCGCAGGAGCCGCTGCAGGCGTCAAACTCACCGCCGACGGGCTCTCCCCTACGTTGACCAGCACCGGCATGCCAGAACGGCGTACAACCGCGCTATCGAATACGGCGCGATCGGTTTGCCCATCGGCCGCAAAGGCTTTCTCCGCTTTAGACAACGCGATCGGCATGGTCTGCGGATCATCACTTTCTACCCGCGACAGCGGCTGGTGCACTTCCACATAGCGTTTGCCGTCCGGCTCGACGGAAATCTTCACCGGATCGTTGATCACTTGCACCCGCGTGCCGCGCGGCACCATGTTGAACAGCGCCTCGATGTCCGTCGGACGCAGACGAATGCAGCCGGAGCTGACGCGCATGCCGATACCGAAGTTGGCGTTGGTGCCGTGGATCAGGTATTCACCGCGCCCCATCGCCAGACGCAGGGCGAACAGCCCCATCGGGTTTTCAGGGCCGGCCGGCACCACCGCAGGCAACGTCACGCCCTGGGATTGATAGCGCTTGCGGATGTTGGCGGTGGGCGTCCAGGTCGGATTAGGGATCTTCTGGCTGATGGAGGTCACCTCCAGCGGCGTGTGCATCCCGGTCTGGCCGATGCCGATCGGATAGACAATCACTTTGTTCTCGCCTTTCGGGTAGTAATAAAGGCGCAGTTCGGCCAGGTTGACGATGATCCCTTCACGCTTGGTGTCAGGCAGCAGCATTTGGGTCGGAATGGTCAGCACCGTACCCGGCTTGGGCAGGAACGGGTCAGTGCCAGGGTTGGCTTCCAGCATGCCCAGCAGACCGATCTTGTAGTCAGCGGCGATGGCTTCCAGCGGGCGGCCGTCGTTTGGCACGGTATAAGTGGTGTTTTCGCCGATCAGACGGCTGTCCGGCGGCGGCAGCGGGTACTCGGTCGCACTGGCGGCCTGCGTGCCGGCCAATACGGTGGCGAAGACCATGCCCATTAAACTCAACGCACGTTTCATTATCATCCCTATATTTTTTATGACGGTTCGCCCACAAGGCTAACGAGCGCCTGGTGGTGGGTAAATCAGACAATACCTGATTAATACTAGCAACGCTGGTATCAAAGGCAATAAGTCCTCTAAAAATCAACACGTTATAACGTAATCGCCGTCATTGATTGTCAACGAAACGTCAACAGATAAGCTGCTGAAATATCACTGAATTGGGCGCGTTGTTCGGGGGAAAACCGTGAATTGTAAAGACTCATTGACAAAGCGAAGATATCAATGAGTCTTGAGGATAAGGGCGTTATGGGTCAGGCCAGCTGCGCCGCTTTACTGCGAATGGCGCGGATCATCGCCTCCAGCCCTTGTGAGCGCGAAGGCGTCAGATGTTGGCTGAGCGCCAGCTCGGTGAAAAACGGCCGCACATCGAGATCGACGATCTGCTGCGGCGTCAATTGACGATAAAGAATGAACACCACCGCCAGCAGCCCTTTGACGATCGCCGCGTCGCTGTCGCCGTGAAACTCGACCTGCCCCTGCTCATCGCGACGCATCACGATCCACACCTGGCTCTGACAGCCGGAGATCAGGTTGCCGGCCTGCCGCTCGGCCTCGTCCAGCGGCGGCAATTTGGCGCCGAGTTCAATCACGTACAGGTATTTCTCCTCCCAGTTCAGACAGCGGGAGAAATTACGCACCAATTTATCTTTGTCCGGCAAATTCGCCATGGGGATCCTTTTGTACGCCGGGGACGCGCCCCGGCCTAACCTAATAGCTGATGAATGCGTTGCAGCCCGGCCACCAGCCGGTCCACCTCTTCGCGGGTATTATATAACGCCAGCGAAGCGCGGCACATGCTCGGCACCTGATAAAACGCCATCAGCGGCATCGCGCAGTGATGGCCGGTGCGAATGGCGATACCGTACTGATCGAGGAAGCTGCCGACGTCATAGGCGTGGTGTTCCCCCAAATTAAAGGCGATCACCCCGGCGCGATGCGCCGGACCATAGATTTTCAGCGTCGGCACCTGCTTGAGCGCCTCGAGCGCGTAATGCATCAGCGACTGTTCATAATCGTGGATCGCATTCAGGCTCAAAGCTTCGACGTAATCAAACGCCGCGCCCAGCCCCATGATGCCGGCGGTGTTCGGCGAACCGGCCTCGAAGCGCCACGGCGGATCGGCGAAGGTGGTGCCCGCCGTCAGGCTGACCTGCCGGATCATCGAGCCGCCCCCTTCCCACGGCGGCATCTGCTGCAACAACGCCTGGCGGCCATACAGCATGCCGATGCCGGAAGGGCCATACAGCTTATGGCCGGAAAACACGTAGAAATCGCAGTCCAGCGCCTGGACATCGACGCGCTGGTGCATCACCGCCTGCGCGCCGTCCACCAGCACCGTCAGGTCCGGCGCCAGGGTTCTGGCGCGGGCGATGATGTCGCGCACCGGGTTGACGGTGCCCAGCACGTTGGAGACCTCGGTCAGCGCCAGCAGTTTGCAGGACGCGTCGACCAGTTCCGGCAACCGCGCCAGATCCAGCGTGCCGTCCGGCTGCAGCGGCCACACCCGCAGCTGCAACCCACGCTCTTGCGCCAGCATCTGCCACGGCACGATGTTGGCGTGGTGCTCCATCTCGGTGATGAGAATCGCATCGCCCGGCTGCAGCAGGTGGCGGCCAAAGCTGTTGGCCACCAGGTTGATGCCTTCGGTGGTGCCCTTGACGAACACCATCTCTTCCGCCGAGGCGGCATTGATAAAGCGCGCCGCCTGTTCCCGCACCGCTTCCATCTGCTGAGTCGCCTCGGCGCTCAGGGTGTGGATGCCGCGATGCACCGCCGCATAACCGTGGCGGTAGAACTCCAGCTCACGGTCGATCACCGCCTGCGGTTTCTGCGCGCTGGCGGCGCTGTCGAGATAGGCCAGCGGTTGGCCGTTCACCTCACGCGCCAACAGTGGGAAATCGCCGCGTACGCGTTCAATCGGATAACTCATGCAGCCTCCCCCGGCAGGCGCTGGGCGATGCGAGCCAGCACCCGTTCCCGGATGGTGTCGTTGGCGATGCCTTCGGTCAGCTCGGCGGCGAAGGCGAAGATGATCATCTGCTGCGCCGCGTGCTTGTCGATGCCGCGCGACTGCAGATAGAACAGCTGCTCTTCATCGATGCGCCCCACGGTGGCGCCGTGGCTGCACTTGACGTCGTCTGCGTAGATCTCCAGCTGCGGCTTGGTATCCACTTCTGCCACCTTGCCCAACAGCAGGTTATGGTTGGTCATCTGGCCGTCGGTTTTGATCGCGTGCTTGGCCACTTTGATCATGCCGTTGAACACCGCCTTGCCGCGATCGCTGACCACGGTTTTATGCAGCTGCCGGCTTTCGCAATAGCCCTTATTGTGCTCCAGATAGGTGCGGGTGTCGCAGATCTCTTTGCCCACCGGCAGCACCAGGCTGTTGATCACCAGATTCGCGCCTTCGCCGTTCAACTGCGCGCTGGTGTTGTGCCGCGTCAGGCCGGCGCCCAGCAGGAAGCTGTCGCTTTTCACCCGCGCGTCGCGGCCGATAACCAGATCGTTGTGGGCAAAGTGGTAGCTTGGCTGGCTCTCAAACGCCAGCTTGCAGTGCAACAGCCCGGCGTTGTCCGCCACATTGGCGGTCAGGCGCGCGCCGGTGAAGTGCGCGGCCTCGCCCAGGCTGACGTAGTGTTCGATCACTTCCGCCTCAGCCCCGCGCCCGATCTCCAGATGATGGCGGTGATGCACGGTGTTCACTTCCCCGGCTGCGCCGCGTCCGCTGCTGATGTGCAGCAGATACAGCGGGCGTGCAGGGATCTTGCCGGCCGGCAAGCGAATCAGGCTGGTTTCCTGCGCCAGGCTTTCGGTCAGGTGCAGAAAAATCTCCGGCTGGATCGGCTCCGGCAACGCCTGAGGCGTGCCATAGGCGGTCAACTCGAACTGGTAATCGCTCAAGTCGCCATCGCTCAGCGCGGCGCTGTAGCGGCCGTCGATAAACACCAGCCGACAGGCATCGATGCCGAGCGCCAGCGCATCGAGCTGCTCTGCGCTCACCGGGGCGGGCTGCGGTTCGAGGAATTGCTGCTCCAGCAGGCTCTCCAGCGGCGTGTATTTCCAGTTTTCATGCTTGCGCGTCGGCCACCCGAGGCGCAGCGCCTGCTGCCAGTGCGCCAGCGCATGCGGCGAACGCTCGCCGCCGCGGCCTTCGAACAGGCGATACAGCTGCTGCAGCGCGTTTGAATTACTGTTGGTCGGTAAGCCAGCCATAGCCCTGCTCCTCCAACTGTTTCACCAGCGAGAAATCACCGGATTTGACGATGCGCCCCTGCGACAGTACGTGTACGTAATCCGGCTGGATATAGTCCAGAATGCGCTGGTAGTGGGTAACGATGATAAAGGCGCGCTTGCCGTCCCGCAGCGAGTTGACGCCGTTGGCGACGATCTTGAGCGCATCGATGTCCAGGCCGGAGTCGGTTTCATCGAGAATGCACAGATCCGGTTCCAGCGCCGCCATCTGCAGAATGTCGTTGCGTTTTTTCTCGCCGCCGGAGAAGCCGACGTTGACCGAACGGGTCAACAGATCGGCCGGCATGTCCAGCAGCGCGATTTTCTCTTCGATGAAATCGGCGAAGTCAAAGCGATCCAGTGGCTCCTGTTCGCGGTATTTGCGCACCGCGTTGACCGATGTCTGCAGGAAGAAGTGGTTGCTGACGCCGGGGATCTCCACCGGGTACTGGAAGGCCAGAAACACGCCCTCGCCCGCGCGATCTTCCGGATCCAGCTCCAGCAGATCCTTGCCTTTGAAGGTGACTTCCCCTTCGGTCACTTCATATTCTTCACGCCCGGCCAACGTGGCGGACAGCGTGCTCTTGCCCGAGCCGTTCGGCCCCATGATGGCGTGCACTTCGCCCGGTTTGATCTCCAGATCCAATCCCTTGAGGATCTCGTTGCCTTCCACGCTGACTTTCAAATTCTTGATGCTTAACATGCTGTGTCCTCAGATAGCGCCGACGGCGCTAAAAATGCGGCGATTAACCCACGCTGTGTTCCAGGCTGATGGCCAGAAGTTTTTGCGCCTCGACGGCGAACTCCAGCGGCAGCTCGGAGAAAACGTCCTTGCAGAAACCGTTGACGATCATCGAAATGGCGTCATCCTCGCTGATGCCGCGCTGCAGGCAGTAGAACAGCTGGTCATCGCCGATCTTCGAGGTGGTGGCTTCGTGCTCCAGCTGCGCGCTGTTGTTGCGCGCTTCAACGTAAGGGAACGTGTGGGCGCCGCTGTCCGGCCCGATCAGCATCGAGTCGCACTGGGTAAAATTACGGGCGTTTTCCGCCCCCGGCAGGATTTTCACCAGGCCGCGATAGGTGTTCTCGCTGTGGCCGGCGGAGATGCCTTTGGCGATGATGGTCGACTTGGTGTTTTTGCCGATGTGGATCATCTTGGTGCCGGTATCCGCCTGCTGATGGCCGCTGGTCAGCGCCACCGAGAAGAATTCGCCGATCGAGTTATCGCCCTGCAAAATCACGCTCGGGTATTTCCAGGTGATGGCCGAGCCGGTTTCCGACTGGGTCCAGGACATTTTCGAACCGGCGCCTTCGCACAGCGCGCGCTTGGTGACAAAGTTGAGGATACCGCCCTTGCTCTCGCCGCCGGAGAACCAGTTCTGCACCGTCGAGTATTTCACTTCGGCGTCTTTATGCAGGATCACTTCCACCACCGCCGCGTGCAGCTGGTAGCTGTCGCGCACCGGGGCGGAACAGCCTTCGATATAGCTGACGTAGCTGCCTTCGTCGGCGATCAGGATGGTGCGCTCGAACTGGCCGGTTTTGGCGGCGTTGATGCGGAAATAGGTCGACAGCTCCATCGGGCAGCGCACGCCTTTCGGCACATAGACGAAGGTGCCGTCGGAAGCCACCGCGGCGTTCAGCGCAGCGAAGAAGTTATCGTTGGACGGCACTACGCGCCCCAGGTACTGACGCACCAGATCCGGGTATTCCTGGATCGCTTCGCCGAACGAGCAGAAGATCACCCCGCTCTCCGCCAGTTTTTCACGGTAGGTGGTGGCGACCGAGACCGAGTCGAAGATGGCGTCCACCGCCACCTCGCTGCCCTCGCGCACCGGTACGCCGAGCTGGTTGAACGCCAGCTCCACTTCGCTGGTCAGGTAATCTTTTTCCGTCGCCGCGCCCGGTTGCTGCTCGGCGCCGGGTTGCGAACCGCAAGCATCGTCGCAGCTGCCGCAGGACGGCGCCGAATAGTAACTGTAGTCCTGGTAGTTCAGGCGTTCGTAATTGGCCTTCAGCCAGTGCGGCTCCTCCATCTGCAGCCAGGCGCGGTAGGCCTCGAGACGGAATTCCAGCATCCACTCGGGTTCGTTGCGCTTGGCCGAGATGGCGCGCACCACCTCTTCGTTGATGCCTTTGGCCAACTCATCGGTTGCCAGCTGGGTGAAGAAACCTTCTTTGTAGCGACCTTCGCTGACCCAAGCCTGCACTTCATTAGGCATTTCTACATTGCTTCGTGTCATGTTGATTGCATCGCTCAAACGCCAAAGCTCTCGCCGCACCCGCAGGCATGCTGAGCTTTAGGGTTGTTGAATTTGAATATCTGATTCAGCCCTTCGCGGACGTAATCTACCGTGGTGCCATCGATGAACGGCATGGCCTTCAGCGGCACGTAGAGTTTGGCGCCGTCGCGCTCAAACAGCAGATCGTCATCGGCGGGTTCGCGGGTCAGATCCAGCACATAGGCAAAGCCGGCGCAGCCGGATTGTTTCACCCCTAGCTGCAGCCCTTTCACCTGCGGATCCTGCTGCATCAGTTTGGTTATTTGTCGTACGGCGCTGTCGCTGAGCGAAATGCCTTGCCAGACATTTTCATCCAGAGAAAAAGTGCCGACATTTTCCGTTTGCATAGGGTCTACCTCACACTCGTGTTTGGCCACAGCCAATCTGGGTTGCTTATATGTTAGTGATAACGATTATCACTTCAACCGTTTGTTTTGCGGGGGTATCCGCCGCGAGCGCGGTTTTTCGCTGCGGCGTGCGGCAAGCCAGCGGGACATCCGTGGCGGCTTGCGGCGTCCGGCGGCAAGGTGTGCATGCTATCCCTATGAATTTGTTCTTTATCCTGCATCACCGTACCGCACTCCCCGGTGGCCCGTCAGCGTTACAGCGCCGCGGTGCATTGCCGATCTAAACATTCATAGAAAATACCTATTTCTGCATTCTGTCTGTCGTAAATGTGCGTTTATCGGCATTTCGTGGCGCAGCGCAAGCGCGCGCCCCCAGGTTAAAGTTTAGTCGCTCAGGCTCAAGTTGGGTCGTCGGTAGCCTTTTACACCTCACGCGATGAAAAAACGCCACGCCGGGGATTGATCGGCAACGCGGCAGTTTATATGATAATGATTATCATTCAATTGTAATTTGAGCGCGAAGCCAATGACTCTTTCGATCAACGCATGGTTGCTGGGCAAGATTGATGACTACAAATTCAGCGTGCGCGACGCCACGGTGGACTTTTACATGGCCGAAGCGGCGCTACGGCGCCCGGAATGCAATATCGACCACCTGAAGCGGTACAACAGCGTCAGCCTTACCATGGCCAATCTGTGTCTGGAGAACGGCGACGACGACAGCTACCTGCACGCGCTCAGCAAGCTGCACAACCGGCTGATCGTCGAGATCAACAATCCGCAGCGTTGCCAGCTGTTTCGGGTGCAAAGTTACCACTTCGCGCGCCATACGCTGACGCTGATCTGCCAAAAATACGCAATGGAAGGCACCTGGGAGAAGGCGAACGCGTTTCAGAAGGACTTCGTCAAACGCGTGCCGTTTCAGCTGTAAAGCGAAAGGCTCCGCAGGCCGAGCGCCTGCGGAAACCGGCGGGGATCAGTCGATGACCGCCGTGGTCAGACGCGAAGTGCAGCACAGCCGATCGCGCGCGTCGAAGATCTCGATTTGCCATACCTGATGACGGCGGCCAACGTGCAGCGCGCGGCACACCCCGCGCACCTGGCCATCGAACACCGCGCGCAGGTGGTTGGCGTTGATCTCCAGCCCCACCACTTTCTGCTCGCCCTCACTGCACAGGTAACCGGCCATCGATCCCATCGATTCCGCCAGCACCACCGACGCCCCGCCGTGCAACAGCCCGAACGGCTGCCGGGTGCGGCCATCGACCGGCATGGTGGCCTCGAGGAAATCCTCGCCCAGCTGGGTAAACTCGATGCCCACATGGCTGACCATGCAGCCGTCACCGGCGCGGTTCAGCTGCTCCAGCGACGTTTCACGTTTCCACAATTTCACTCAATCATCTCCAGAAGTGCCTGTAATGGGTGGCGCACGCCATTGCCCTCGATGCGTTTCACCTGGCTGCGGCAGGAATAGCCGGTCGCCAGGCAGCGCTGCCGCGGCAAACGCTGTAGCGTCGGATGCCATGATAGCTCATAAATGCCGAGCGAGTTTTGCAGGTTCTTGGCTTCATGGCCGTAAGTGCCCGCCATGCCGCAGCAGCCGACGCTGACGTTCTCCAGTTTGGCGCCGAAGCGGGCGAAGATCGCCGCCCACTGTTGGCCGCTGGCCGGCAGCGCGGTGGTTTCGGTACAGTGGCCGAACAGATACCACGGCTCGCCGGTCGCCGGTTGTTCGGCGCGATCCGCGATCCGCTGCTGCAGCCATTCATGCACCAGCTGCACCTGGAAATCGCCGCGCTCGGCGCCGAGGATCTCGCGGTATTCGTCGCGGTAACACAGCACCAGCGCCGGATCGACGCCCACCAGCGGCATGCCAAGCTGCGCCACGCGGTTGAGGAAATCGGCGGTTTTGCGCGCGGTGCGGGCGAACCGCGTCAGGAAACCTTTCACATGTTGCGCCTTGCCGTTCGGCGAGAACGGCAGCAGCACCGGTTTATAGCCGAGCTTCTCCACCAGCCGGACAAAGTCCGCCACCACTTTGGCGTCGTAATAGCTGGTGAACGGATCCTGGACGATCAACACGTGTTCTGCGCGCTGCTCGGCGCTCAGCCCTTCCAACTGCTCCAGCGTCAGCGTGGTCGCGCGGTGGCCGGACAGCTGTTGACGCAGTGTCGGGCTGGACAACAGCGGCAGATCGACCATGCCGATGGCGTTGCGGCTCACCTCTCGCAGCCACGGCTGGCGGAAGAAGAAGTTGAACACCTTCGGCGCGCGGGCCATCAATGGGGTATAGCTCTCCACGCCGGCGACCATGTAGTCGCTTACCGGGCGCAGATAGCGGGTGTGGTAGAGCTGCAGGAAGCGCGAACGGAACCCCGGCACGTCAATCTTGATGGGACACTGGGTGGAACAGGCCTTGCAGGCCAGACAGCCGGACATCGCCTCTTTCACTTCGTGTGAGAAGTCATACTCGCCCTTGCCGGCATGCCAGCTGTTGCGGGTTTTCTCGATCAGGCCACGCAAGCTGAGGCGCTGCTGCGGCAGCTGTTTCTCCAGCGCCAACGGATCGACGCCCTGCTCGGCCAACAGACGCAGCCACTCGCGCACCAGCGTCGCCCGCCCTTTTGGCGAATGAATGCGGTTGCTGCTGATCTTCATCGATGGGCACATCGGGCTGCGCACGTCGAAGTTGAAGCACAGGCCGTTGCCGTTACACTCCAGTGCGCCGCGGAACGAGGTGCGCACCTCGACCGGGATCTGGCGATCGAAGGTGCCGCGTTTGACCGCGTCCACCTGCATCATCGGCGCATCGACCGCCAGCGGCGAACAGATCTTGCCTGGGTTCAGGCGATTATCCGGATCGAACGCCGCCTTGATGCGGCGCAGCTCTTCATACAGCGTTTCCCCGAAGAATTCAGGGCTGTATTCCGCGCGGAACCCCTTGCCGTGCTCTCCCCACAGCAGGCCGCCGTATTTGGCGGTCAGCGCCACCACCCGATCGGAGATCTGCTTCATCAGCACTTCCTGCTGCGGGTCGCACATGTCAAGCGCCGGGCGCACGTGCAGCACCCCGGCGTCAACGTGGCCAAACATGCCATAGCTCAGATTGTGGTCATCGAGCAGTTGCCGAAATTCGACGATATAGTCCGCCAGATGTTGCGGCGGCACGCAGGTGTCCTCGGCGAACGGAATCGGCTTGGCGCGCCCTTTGGCGTTGCCCAGCAGCCCGACCGCCTTCTTGCGCATGTTGTAAATGCGCTCGATGCCAGCCAGATCGCCGCAGATCTGGTAGCCGATCACGCCGCCCTGCCGCTGCGCGATCAATTCGTCCAGCCGTTGGCACAGGGCTTCCATCTGGCCGTCGATCAGCGCCCGATCGTCGCCGGCGAACTCGACGATGTTCAGCCCGAGCATCTCTTTATCCGGCACGTCGGCGATCAGTTCGTTCACCGAGTGCCAAACAATGTCTTCACGCGCCAGGTTCAGCACCTTGGAATCGATGGTTTCCACCGACAGCGCCTTGGCCTCGACCATAAAGGGCGCATTGCGCAGCGCAGAGTCAAAGGAGTCGTACTTCACGTTGACCAGGCGGCGCACTTTCGGCAGCGGCGTGATGTCCAGCCGCGCCTCGGTGATAAACGCCAGCGTGCCCTCGGCGCCGGTCAGAATGCGCGTCAAATCGAAGGTTTGCAGATCGTTGCTCAGCACGTGGCGCAGATCGTAACCGGTGAGGAAGCGGTTGAGCTTGGGGAATTTCTCCAGGATCAGCGCGCGCTGCTCGCGGCAGCGGTTGAGCACCGTGCGGTAGATGCGCCCTTCGGCGGTCTCTTCCTGAGCAATCGTTTCCGCCAGCGCTGTCGGCATGGCGCGGGTATCGATCATCTCGCCGCCCAGCAGCACCGCCCGCAGGCCCAACACGTGATCGGAGGTTTTGCC
>NZ_JVEL01000200.1:0-11351 GCF_001076875.1 Serratia sp. 506_PEND | reverse complement strand
CCCAGTGACTTAGCAGACCTAAGCGCCTGGGGATGCGGGCGCTTGCCGCCTAGCGGTGGTTTGAAATTCATTGGGGATATTTTGTTTTTTTCCTCTGAGGAATTTCCGATGCACAGACCTTTCCGTTATACGCTACTGGCTTCATCGTTATGGTTTTCTTGCGGCGCGCTGGCGCAGCCGGCGGGTGATTTGCCGCTGATGCCCTGGCCGCAGCAGGTGGAAGTGACGCAACCGGCGGGCAAGCTGGTTTTGGATCACCATTTGTCCCTGACGCTGCAGGGTGACGACTTGGGCGACGCGCTGCCGCGCTGGCGGCAACGCATCGAACTGCAGACCGGCTGGACGCTGGCGCCGAGGGAGGAAGCGAACGGCGCGGCGATCAAGGTGGTGATCAAGGAGCGGGTGGCGGCGCAGCCGCTGCCGGGCAGCGATGAGAGCTATCGGCTGGCGGTCACGCCGCAGGGCGCCACGCTGACCGCCAACACTCGCTTCGGCGCGCTGCGCGGCATGGAGACCCTGCTGCAGCTGCTGCAGACCGACGGGCAAAACACCTTCCTGCCGCTGGTGGATATCCGCGACGTGCCGCGCTTCCCGTGGCGCGGCGTGCTGCTGGACTCGGCGCGCCATTTCCTGCCGCTGCCGGACATTCTGCGCCAGCTCGACGGCATGGCGGCGGCCAAGCTCAACGTGTTCCACTGGCACCTGACCGACGATCAGGGCTGGCGCTTTGCCTCCGAGCATTATCCCAAGTTGCAACAGCAGGCCAGCGACGGCCAGTTCTACACCCGCGAGCAGATGCGGCAGGTGGTGGCTTACGCCACGGCGCGCGGCATTCGCGTGGTGCCGGAGATCGACATGCCGGGGCACGCCTCCAGCATCGCGGTGGCCTATCCCGACCTGATGAGCGCGCCGGGGCCGTATCGCATGGAGCGCGAGTGGGGCGTGCATAAGCCGACGCTCGATCCGACCCGAGACGAGGTTTATCAGTTTGTCGAGACGATCGTCGGCGAGCTGGCGGCGATCTTCCCCGATCCTTATCTGCACATCGGCGGCGACGAAGTGGACGCCAGCCAGTGGCGGGCGTCGCCGTCGATTCAGGCGTTTATGCAGCAGAACGGGCTGGCGGATACCCATGCGCTGCAGGCCTACTTCAACCAGAAGCTGGAAAAGATCCTCGAGAAGCACCAGCGGCAGATGGTCGGCTGGGACGAGATCTACCATCCGTCGCTGCCGCGTTCGATCGTCATTCAGTCCTGGCAAGGGCAAGACTCGCTGGGCGCCAGCGCGCAGGACGGCTATCAGGGCATCCTCTCCACCGGTTTCTACCTCGATCAGCCGCAAAGCACCGCCTATCACCACCGCAATGAAATTCTGCCGCAGCCGCTGGGGGTCGAGACGGCGGTGCAACCCGGCGAGCAGGCGCAAAGCTGGCGTTTCAGCATGCCGCGTCTGAAGGGTAGCGCGGTGGAGGGCAGCTTCACGCTGATCGAGGGCAAGCAGGGCTGGCGCGGCTTTATCGATTTCAACGGCAAGTCGCGCCGCGCGGTGCACGACATCGTCTGGCGCACGCCGCAGCAGGTGACGTTCCGTGTCGATACCTGGATGGGCGACACACGGCCGGTGTTTACGCTGCAACAGGACAAGCTCAGCGGCTATACGTTGGTCGGCAACGTGCGTTACCCCACCCAGGGCGAGAAACTGGCGGCGGCGCCGGCGGGCAAGATGCCGGTGGTGCCGGATGAGAAGGGGCAGGCCAACATTCTCGGCGGGGAAGCGGCGCTGTGGGCGGAAAACGTGCGTGCGCCGCTGATCGATCTCAAGCTGTGGCCGCGTGCCTTCGCGGTGGCGGAGCGGCTGTGGTCGGCGCAGGACGTCACCGATGAGAACAACATGTACCGGCGGCTGGCGGCGATCGACGCCTGGTCGGTGGTGTCGGTCGGCCTGCAGCAGCATGCGGAAACGGCGCGCGAATTCACCCGGCTGAGCAACAGCGTGCAGATCGCGCCGCTGCAGATCCTGGCCGAGGCGGTGGAACCGGCGCAGTATTACACCCGCCAGCATCTGAAGTTCCAGGCCGGCAACTATCACCAGTTCGAACCGCTGAACCGCTTCGCCGATGCGCTGCCGCCGGAGAGCGAGGCGGTGCGCGCCATGCATGCCCAGGTCGCGGCCTTGCTGAAGGATAAGCGCGATAAGGCGGCGGCGCAGGCGCTGCGCGAACGGCTGCAGCGCTGGCAGGCGAACGGCGCGGCATTGCAAACGGCGATCGCGGGCAACCGCACGCTGCGCGATCTGGCGCCGGTGGCGCAGGACGTGGATGCCCTGGCCGCATTAGGGTTAACGCTGCTGGATCGCCATCAGCAGGGCAAACCGCTGAGCCGGGCCGAGGCCGAACAAGCGCAGCGCCGGCTGGATGCGGCGGCGCAGACGCGCGACGAAGTGGTGATTGCCGCGGTGTACCCGCTGGAGGCGCTGCTGCGGGGGCTTAAAACGGAGTGAGGGTGACGGGGCTCGGCCAGTTGAGCCCCGGTTTTGTTACGCCTGTAGCGACAGCGGCGCATACCCGATGGCGTGCTGCAGGTAATTCAGCAGCAGCTGGCGGGTGAAGCGCGGCTCATCGATACCGCTGCCCTGCAGGAAGCGTTGCAGGTTGCTGCAGTCCCACCGATAGGTGTCTTGATAGAGCTCCACCGTCGATAGCTCGTCCACCATAGGATCCTTGAACAGGCTGAGCAGCGGGTACAGCGGCGCGTCGCTGTCGTTTTCCCATTGTGCCCGCCACTGTGCGAAGGGCACGGGACGAAAACGATAACCGAACTCGCGCTCCAGCAGGCTGAAAAACTCACGCAGCGTCAGATTATTGTCACCTTGATGGATCAGGTTGAATTTCTGCCCCAGCGCCTGCGGATTGCGAGAGACGTGGGCGATGGCCCGGGTCATGTAATCCACCGTGGTCAACCCTTCGCGCATATCCCGTAAATCCGGCACCGTGCCGCTGCTGATGCAGGTTTTCACCAGCCGTCCCCACCATTGATAATCGGCGTTGACGCCGGTACGGCTGTGGCAGGTGGCGTAGCCCAGGCGGAAGGTCATCAGCGGCAGGCCTTCCGCCGCCGCCAAATCGGCGATTTTCTCCATCACCCATTTGCTGCGCACGTAGCCAATATCGCGGCTGACCGCCGGCAGGTTTTGGTCGATATCGTCGCTTTCCCGCATCACCCGCTTGCCGGTGTGCAGATGCCCCCAGCTGTATACGGAGATGGTCGACAGCAGCATCAGCGGCTTGGTGCGGCTATGCGCCGCGAAGCGAATGATTTCCCGCAGGCCCTGCACGTTGTCGCGCTTCATGTAGGCGTAAGGCTGGATAAAATTCACCGCGCTGGCCGAATGGTAAATCAGATCGATATCTCGGCTTAACGCCCTGTAGGCCGCCGGCGTCAGCGAAAAGTCGTGTTTCGCTACGTTGCCAGGCACGATATGAATGCGCGCATGCTGGCTGGCGTTCAGCGCGATCCGGTAGCGCTGCAGCACCGCCTCCAGCCGCTGTCTCGGCGGCAGTTTGGCGCCGTCGCGCACCAGACAGTACAGCTCGGCGTCGGTGGTGCGCAGCAGATCGGCCAACAGATGCGCGCCGACGAAGCCGGTGGCGCCGGTCAGCAAAATGGCGCGCGGCGCGCTGATTTGCCGCGGATCGAACGTCGGATCGATGACGAGATCCGACGGCAAATACACATCATCCTGCAAGGCACGCGCTTCGCCTTGCCGCTGTGTCGGTTGCCGGTCTCTGCGTTGTGCCAGTGCCTGCGCCAGGGCGCCCAGAGTGGGATATTCATAGATGTCGTGCACCGACGTCTCGACGGCAAATGCCTCGGCCAGCGCTGCCATCAGTTTGGCCGCCAACAGCGAATGGCCGCCCAGCGAGAAAAAATCATCGTCGGTTGCGGGCTGTTCCACTTTCAGCAACGAACGCCAGAGATCGGCGACGATGCGCTGATCGGCGGTCAGCGGCTGCGCAACGCCGGCGCTGACCGGTTGGTAATACGCCAACAGAGCCGCTTTGTCGATTTTGCCGTTGTTGTTCAGCGGCATGTGTTGCAGTAAACGATAATCGGCGGGCAGAAATGCGGTGGGCAGCGTTTCTTTCAGTTTCTGTCGGACGCGTGCGATCACGTTTTCGCCGTCACACTCCGCGATCAGAAACGCCACGATTTTCTTGCCCAGCGGATCATCTGCCATCGCCACGGCGGCCACCGCTTTACGGACGCCCGCAACCTGCAGCATGGCGTTTTCGATTTCGCCCAGTTCAATGCGATTGCCGCGGATTTTGACCTGATCGTCGATACGGCCCAGATATTGAATGCGGCCATCCGCCAGCCAACGAGCCCGATCGCCGCTGCGGTACAGGCGCAGTCCGGCGAAGTGAGGCGGGGTGATGAAGCGCTCGGCGGTCAACGCCGGATTGTTCAGGTAGCCGCGGGCCAGACAGCGGCCGCTGATATACAGCTCGCCGGGGCGATCGCCGATCACGGGCTGCAGTCGGTCATCGAGGATGAAGATTTCGGTATCGCCGATGGGCCGCCCAATGCTGGCGGGCGGGTTTTGCGTGGCGCAAGCCACCCGGTTGCAGGTGGCGAATATGGTGGCTTCCGTCGGGCCGTAGTAATCGATCAATGCATAATCGATGCCGCGCAGATCGACCGGATGAAGTTTCTCCCCTGAGCTGAACAGATACCGCAGCGCCAGATTGGCCGGTTGCGGCGCGCCGACCACTTCGGCGACCAGTACGGCGGGCAGGCTGGCGTGGGTAATGCCCTGTTCGGCAAAGTAGGCCAGCAGGACTTCCGGCTGCAGGCGAGCGTCTTCCGGGGGCAGATACAATGTGCCGCCGCTGGTCAGAGGCGACCAGATCTCCCATTGCGCGACGTCGAAACTCAAGCCGGCGATCAGCGTAGAACGACTTTCGGCATCCATGACGAATTGCTTGTTATGCCAGAGAATTAAATGCAGCAGCGACTGATGTTCTATCAGCACACCTTTCGGTTTGCCGGTGGTGCCTGAAGTGAAAATGAGATAAACGATGGCATCGGGAGACGGAGAAATTAACGTTATATTCTCCTGCGAAGAAGTTGATATATTATCAATATAAATAATATCCTCGCTGAAGTTATTTTCCGAAAGCGCTATCGTCGCGTTGCTGGCGAGTATTAAAGGGGAACCGCTTTGCGTAACGATATCCTGTATTCTTTTTTCCGGGTAACGGGCGTCGATGGGAATATAGCCTGCGCCGGCTTTGACGATCGCCAACAAACCGATCAGCATTTCCGGCGTGCGCAGCGTAACGAGCGGCACATAGCTGCCGGGCGCCACGCCCCGCCGTAGCAACAGCGCGCACAGTGCGCTGCTGGCTTCATCCAATTGACGGTAGGTCAGGCGCTTATTATCGCCGACGACGGCAAGTTTTTCCGGATAACGGGAAACTTGTTGGATAAAATAATCCAATACGCTAGGTGCCATGGTTATCTCCTGTCATTATTCACGAAGTGAACGAAATGAAACAGCAATGACCCGGCCGGGTGAAAAACAATTATAGGCGTATTTTTATTAGGGAATTGTAAATGTGAACGATATTACGCTATCGCTATAAATTAATTGGGTTAAAAAATTATTATCAATAAAAACGGCCAGCCGAAGCTGACCGTGATTCGCGTGTGTGTCGATTAACGACGCACGGCGATGGCTTCGATTTCGATCTTCACGTCTTTCGGCAGACGCGCCACTTCTACGCAAGAGCGGGCCGGGAACGGCGCGCTGTGCTCGGTGAAGAAGGCTTCGTACGCGGCGTTGACGGTGGCGAAGTCGTTCAGGTCTTTCACGAATACGGTGGTTTTCACGATGTCGGCAACGATCAGGCCGGCGGCTTCGACGATCGCCTTGACGTTTTCCAGCGACTGGCGCGCCTGTGCGGCGACGTCGTCGGCGACGGCGCCGGTTTTCGGATCGACCGGGATCTGGCCGGAAGTGATGATCATGCTGCCCAGATCAACGCCCTGCACGTAAGGACCAATGGCTGCCGGGGCGAGTTCAGTGCTGATGTTACGTGACATGTTTTCTCCTGATAAACGAGGATTGTTCTATCCAGAAATCCCATTATAGGGCGTCACCGGGAGAATGACAGCGCCATCTCCCGGCGCCCATGCCGGGCTTAGTCGGCCTGCAACACCACCTGATGCTCGAACTCTTTTTCGCAGTAGCGGCATTTCAGGTGCACTTCGCCGCCGCGAGATTTGACGCTGAAGCTCGACGCCACCGGCTCGCTGCGGCTGATGCAGTTGCCGTTCGGGCAGGTCAGCACGCCGTCGATGTGGTCCGGCAGGCTGAGGGTCAGCTTGCGCACTACTTCATAGTTGTCGATGCGGTTTACCGTGGCCTTCGGCGCGTACATCGCCAGTTGGTTGGCCTGCTGCTCGGTCAGGAAGGTGTTCTCGATCTTGATCAGATCCTTGCGGCCCAGCTCGTTGGAGGGCAGGTTCAGGCCGATGGTGATGCGCTGGTCGGTGGCGGTCAGCTTGAACAGCGTCAGCAGTTTGAAACCGATCTGCGCCGGAATGTGGTCGATCACCGTGCCGCATTTGATCGCTTCCACCTGCAGTTTGTTGTCATGAGTCATGGCGGTTCCCCCTTAAAGAGCCAAATCTGCGTTGAGCACCAGCGCCAGCAGCGCCTGACGGGCGAAGATGCCGTTGCCCGCCTGCTGGAAGTAGTAAGCGTGCGGCGTTTTATCCACGTCGGTGGCGATCTCGTCGATGCGCGGCAGCGGGTGCAGCACCTTGAGGTTGGCGCGCGCGCCGGCCAGATCCGCGGCGCGCAGCACGAACTGCGCCTTCACGTTGGCGTACTCGGACGGATCGAGGCGCTCTTTCTGCACCCGGGTCATGTAGAGAATATCCAGCTCCGGCACCACTTCTTCAATGCTGCCGTGCAGGCTGTACTCGATGCCTTTCTCTTCCAGCATTTTCAGGATGTAGGCCGGCATCGCCAGCGCGTCCGGGGCGATGAAGTAGAAGCGGTTGCCTTCGAACTTGGCCAGCGCCTGGGTGAGCGAGTGCACGGTGCGGCCGTACTTCAGGTCGCCGACCATGGCGATGCTGAGGTTGCTCAGGCGCCCCTGGGTTTCCTGGATGGTGAACAGATCCAGCAGGGTTTGGGTCGGGTGCTGGTTGGCGCCGTCGCCGGCGTTGAGCACCGGCACGTTGCCGGAGAACTCCGAGGCCATGCGCGCCGCGCCTTCCTGCGGATGGCGCATCACGATGGCGTCCACGTAGGTGCTGATCACCGAGATGGTGTCGGCCAGGGTTTCGCCTTTCTTGCCGAGCGAGGTGTTGCTGCCGTCGGCGAAACCGACCACCGAGGCGCCGAGGCGGTGCATCGAGGTTTCGAACGACAGGCGGGTACGGGTCGAGGCTTCGAAGAAGCAGCTGGCGATCACCTTGTGTTTCAACAGCTCCGGCTGCGGGTTGGCTTTCAGACCGGCGGCGGTGCGCAGCACCAGCTCCAGATCCTCGCGGCTGAGATCGTTAATAGAGATGATGTGTTTGTGATACAGCGGGTTGGCCATTTTTCACTCCTCCTCGACGCGTGCCCGTGGCGCGGGACTTTTTAAGGCAAAAAAAAGCCCCTCAATGAGGGGCTTGAAAAGATCGGTTTAGCAACAGGAGAAACAACGGCAGCTGGCCGCCGATAGGCAGTCGGTTTTGTCGATTGCGGCTAACAAAACAAACGTCGTTTTTCATGCTTTCTCCTGGCAAATTGTGGCGCATTATACTCGCGCTTTTCGCCACTGCAAGCGTTAAAACGCCGTTTTTTTCCGCCCCGCAATCGATTGGCCGGCGATGGCCGCTCGCCGGCTATTTGCTGACGCGATCGTAGTAGACCATGTCGGCGTTCAACCCTTGTTGATAGCCTTTGACGTTGTCGCGCAGCACCACTTCGGTTTTAGCCTGATCGATAAACACGTACGGCGAACTGCGCTGCAGCTCCTGCTGCATGGCGGTGTACAGCGCGCGGCGCTTGGCCGGATCGGCTTCGGCCAGCGCCGCCAGCGTCTGCTTATTCAACTGCGGGATCTGCCAGCCGTTCAGCCCGGCCACCGTGCTGCTCTTGCCGTCGTTGTAGGCGAAGGCGCTGGCGTTGGAGTGGGCGTCGAAGTAATCCGGGATCCACAGCCGGATCGCCGCCTGATGCTGCCTGGCGCGCACGCGCGAGTAAACCTGGCTGCCCGCGGCCGGCAGCAGCTCGATTTTCACGCCGGCGGCGGCGAAGCTGCCCTGCAGCGCCTGCGCGATGGTGATGAACGGCGGTTTGTTCTCCACGTCCAGCGTAAAGGCGGCGTGGGTGATGCCCGCCTTGGCCAGAATGGCTTTCGCCTTGGCCGGATCGTAGCTGAACGGGTTGGTCTCCAACGCGCCCGGCAGCCCGACCGGCAGGAAGCTCTGGTGCACGAAGTATTGGCCCTTCAGCAGATCCTTCGTGATGCCCTGATAATCCACCAGGTAGCGCGCCGCTTCCCAGAAGGCCGGGTTGTTCAGCAGCGGATTGGCGCCGTTGCCGGTGTTGAACACCAGATAGTTTTGCTCGGCGGACGGGATCTCCAGCACCTTGACGCCCGGCTGGTTCTTCAGCGTGTCGGTCTGGTCGGCGCCCAGTTCGCGGGCGATATCGGCGTCGCCCTGCTGGAGCAGCAGGCGGCGGGTGGCCGGATCCGGCACGTTTTTAATGATGATGTTTTTCAGCTGCGGCCTGTCGCCCGGCGTGGTGGGATTGGCGTCCAGCACGATCGCCTGGTGCGGCTGATAGACGCGCATCTTGAACGGACCGCTGCCGGCGGAGTGCATCTTCAGCCAGGCGTTTCCGAAGTCGCCGTCTTTGACGTTGGCCAGCGCCGCTTTGCTGTCGACGATCGAGGCGATCGGCGTCGAGAGGATATTCAGCGCCACCGCTGGGCTGACGTCCGCCGTCCAGCGCAGCTGCACGGTATGTTCGTCGATCTTCTTGAGCTGCGCGTCGATGTTGTCCGGCTGCCAGCCGAGCACGTTGAGGATGAACGCCGGCGACTTGTTCATTTTCACCGCGCGGCTGTAAGAGAAGATCACGTCGTCGGCGGTCAGCGGGTTGCCGGAGGCGAACGCCGCCTGCGGCCGCAGCTTCACCGTCAGCGTTTTGGCCGCCGCATCGCCCCGCCAGCTTTCCGCCAGCACCGGCGCCACCTTGGCCGGATCGTCGCGATCCGCCTGTACCAGCCGCTGATACAGGCTGGGCACCGTCTGGATGCTGGAGAGTTCGTTGGCTTCCGCCGGATCGAGGCTGACGATGTCATCCAGCGATTGCACCACCACCAGCGTATTCGGCGGCGTGGCGGCCAACGCGGCGGCGGGCAGGGCGGCGAGCAGGAACAGCGGCAAGAGTTTGGCTTTCATCGGTGTGTATCCCCTGAAGGCGCCGCAGGGCGGCGCTGAGAACGGTTTGTTATCGTTGGTTTTTACGGCGCGGGCGCCGTCGGCCTGTCACGGTAGAACCTTTGCCGGCGGCGGGCAAAGGTCAATGCGCTATTTGATATTCCTGGAATATATTAGCCGCCCTGGCCGGGGGCGCCAGGGCGGAGGAGGAGGACTGTCAGAGGGTTTCGCTCAGCGTGGCGACCAGCACCGCCTTGATGGTATGCAGCCGGTTTTCCGCCTGATCGAACACCACGCTGTGCGCCGACTCGAACACCTCGTCGGTCACTTCCATGCCGCCGTGCAGATCGTACTGTTGCGCCATCTGCTTGCCGAGCGTGGTTTGGTCGTCGTGGAACGCCGGCAGGCAGTGCAGGAACTTCACGTTCGGGTTGCCGGTCAGTTTCAGCATCGCCATGTTGACCTGATACGGCCGCAGCAGCGCGATACGCTCTTGCCAGGTCTCTTTCGGTTCGCCCATCGACACCCACACGTCGGTGTAGAGGAAGTCGGCGTCTTGTACCCCTTCGGCGATGTCTTCGGTCAGGGTGAGTTTCGCGCCGGTTTGCTGCGCCAGCGCCTGGCATTCGGCCACCAGCTCCGGCTGCGGCCAGCAGGCCTTCGGCGCCACCAGCCGCAGATCCATGCCCGCCAGCGCGGCGGCTTCCAGCAGCGTGTTGCCCATGTTGTTGCGCGCGTCGCCGACGTACGCCAGCTTCACTTCACTCAGCGCCTTGCCCGGCAGGTGTTCCTGCACGGTGAGCAGATCCGCCAGCAATTGGGTAGGGTGGAACTCGTCGGTCAGGCCGTTCCACACCGGCACGCCGGCATGTTCCGCCAGGGTTTCCACCAGCGCCTGGCCGTAGCCGCGATACTGAATGCCGTCGTACAGGCGGCCCAGCACCCGGGCGGTGTCTTTCATCGACTCTTTATGGCCGATCTGGCTGCCGCTTGGGCCGAGATAGGTCACCTGCGCGCCCTGATCGAATGCGGCAACTTCGAAAGAGCATCGCGTGCGGGTCGAGTCTTTTTCGAAGATGAGCGCAATGTTTTTGCCCTGCAGCCGGCGCGGTTCCCGCCCCTGCTTTTTGGCCTGTTTCAGATCGGCCGCCAGCTTCAGCAGCGCCTGCAGTTCGGCGGGGGTGAAATCCATTAACCTCAGAAAGTGACGTTGGTAGAACGCATTGCCGGTGCTCATAGTCCGATTCCCTGATTGTTTAATTGAATTAAAATTCACTTTATATGTATGAATATTCAATTTCAACCCCGACGAGGAAATCTTTCACGTTTATCGTGGAAGCAATGTCGGCGGTGTGTGAAAATAGAAGGAATGAAGGCCATTTGACTTGAGGATATAGGCATGGCAAACCGCGAATTGCTGGAAGAACAACGTGAAGAGACCCGCCTGATCATCGAAGAACTGCTGGAAGACGGCAGCGATCCGGACGCGCTCTACACCATCGAGCACCATCTGTCCGCCGAGAAATTTGAGGTTCTGGAGCAGGCTGCCGTTGAAGCCTTCAAGCTGGGCTACGAAGTGACCGACGCCGAAGAGCTGGAAGTGGAAGACGGTTCGCTGGTGATGTGCTGCGACGTGATCAGCGAAGTCGGCCTGAACGCCGAGCTGATCGACGCCCAGGTCGAGCAGCTGGTGGCGCTGGCGGAACGCTGCGGCGTCAACTACGACGGCTGGGGCACCTACTTCGAAGATCCGAACGGTGAAGACGGTGAGGATGACGAAGACGGCGACTACATCGACGAAGACGACGACGGCAAACGCCACTAATTAACCCCGCTTATTCACATGGGTCGGCTCTCGCCGGCCCCTGATATCCCCGTCGTCTTTCAAGCTGCAGCGTT